>NZ_JAQISX010000004.1:0-155988 GCF_028618425.1 Bartonella sp. ML70XJBT | reverse complement strand
TAAGTTTAATTTTTATAATTATTTTTATAATATTTTTTATGAGTATATTCTATAAATTTAATTTATTTAATAACGTATTAAATAAATAATAAAAGCTCATTTTTATATGATACTAATCTTTAAAAAAGATTTACTGACTACATTTAGACATAGACTTTAATATTAGTATAATAAATATTTTTGTTTTTTATTTCCTATTTTTGACTTTTTAATTATTTCAAGATTGGTTCGGTTTGAGATTGTTGTCTTTTGTATAAGAATGCTCAGTGTATAGCTTTTAAAAAGTGATTATTTTCTTATATATCATAATTTATTGAAAAATAAGCTGTTTTTATGAAATAAAGTAGCTTATATCTTTTGATTGTTATCCATCATCTTGGGAAAGAGGAAGTGAAGCGATTTCCGTATCAAGGGCATCCATAAAATCGATAATAAAGGCAGCATTAGTCCCCAAATCTCTTGGCAAATAACGAGAAGCAGAACGCATATCAACAAAGGTGGTATCACCTTCATCAGTTAAGCGGATCACAATGTCTGAAATAAAACCGAGGTAAAAAGTTTTAGCTCTCGTTTCAATATAAATCTCATTTTCTTCGCCTTTAAACTTTCTTTGAGCCACAACAGGCCAATCATACGCAGCCAAAACATTCAGAACGGATTCGCGAATGCGTTCAGGTGCGCCATCATAACGGCGCCCCGACATTTCTGGCCATTGTGACATCTGTAATGTTGCTTGTTCAATCAAAACACTTTTAAGTGGTAAAGCATCACTGGGGCGCATTGTGCGAAAAAAAGCCGGTGGTCTTTGTGTATCGGTAGAAATATCGTAAAGAGCAGGCAAGGTAAACCAAAGTCCCAAAAATAATACCAATGGTGTTGCAGTTATAAGTGAATAAATAATTCCCTTTAAAGCTTTCATTCCCCCTAGAGCCCCACAGACCCACAGACTATGAAGTGCTTTAATAGCGAGAAAAAGAGAAATAATCACACAGCCAGTAGAGATACTGATCAAAATTATAAAGTCGGTTACATGAATGATGGAAAAACGTTGTAAGATGACTGAAAATAATAAAATAAAGAACGCTAATCCCCCAAATCGAGGGGACCATACTGCTGCTCTTGAAACGAACCGAACATATCTCTTCTTCATGAAGTTTTTTCCCCTCAATTGTAAACTATAAGCAAAGTTTGTTCAGATGACATATCTTACAAAAGTTTTTACTTATAAGACAAAAGTAAAGCACTTATTTTTGAGGTCAAGGATGCATAATGTCTTATAAGTTTCCAGCGATTATTTTTGCACTTCATTGAAGGTAATCAGAATTTCTTCTATAGTTTATCATGTCATTGATGCGAACGTTATGGAAACTTTTGTAAATAAAAAGAAAAAACTCAAATAGCAAGTTTACAGTTGTTAGCAGCATATTTTTCTAGAACTTTACTCTTGATTTTTCTCTTCTGATTACAGGGAGTTTTTTCTGTCAAGATAATGCGTATCCAATAGGATATGATGATGTGCAATAGAGATTTCATTCTATCTCAATAAAAAATTTAGGGATCTACAATCAGAAAAACTTGAATTCGAGTATTCGATTAATAGAGAAAAAAGATAACCATTTTGATAGGCTTTGTTTATTTTGTATAGAAAGTAAGGTGTTGTCCAAATGAGAGGTTAGTCCGTTTTTATTCATAAAATATGCGGCAGGTTGCTGATGAAAGGAAAACTTCATTTTCTTTTTTTGCTAGAGAAGAGGGAGCAAAAATACGTAAAATGACAAAACCTTCATTCAAATTTTTAGCAACTAAAACGGAATTAGCATTTATTTTAGGTCTTGATTTTTTGAGTTCTATTATTTGTATGGGTTTTCCAATGATAAGGTCGAGTGTCGCATCAGGGGCTGTTCGGTCATTAAGGCTATAGAAAATAATTCCGTTGTGTGTGTAGGCTGCCAGTGACCAAAATTGTTGTGTTTTCAAAGCCTTTAAATGGACAGGTCCATTTTCAAGATTAAATCTGCAGACTTTAAGAAGAAAGAGTGGATCAGCAGATTGTTGAATAGGATTATCGGGAGTAAAATCAACAAATTGATAAGGGGGTCCAGATTTTTTAAGGGTTGTCCATATATTATTTTGTGCCCAAGTGGGGATGAGAAAGAGAACGCAAATATGAACGATAATAGCGCCAATGATTGCAAGAAGTGCGATATAAATGAATCTAGTCACAATTTATTTGTCCTGATGGGATTTGCTCTACTGAGGGTAGTGTGAGCTTTTGTAATGCCGTTGCTGAGATGATTGAGGTATCGTATAGGGTAAGGATAAGCCCGAATTCTTTTTGACTAACGGTTGCAAGCCAATTACCAGCTTGCGGTGTATGTGAGATATGGATACGCAATGTGCCGTCATGCTCATAAGTAATAGCGTTCGTATGGAGTTCAAAAGGTATTTCTTTTGATGAAGTATAGGGTTTAAGGGATTTGTCAGCTGTATAAAGGGTAAAAAGCCTGGTTTCTGGGATGCTGCCTTTGAGCAAATAATGACAGTGGGGGTGGAGTGGACGTCCTTGATTATCTTGCCAAATCTGGAATTGAATACCTTCAGTACGTCCAAGTGAAACAATGCCTTGTTTGGCAGTGCGGGCGCGGGTGTAAGGATCCATATCGGTGGTACCTACTTGTGGGTAAGCACTCCATTTTTCAATTGTAAAGCGTCCAAAATGAGGAAAGGAATTGAGCACATAATCGACACTCAGTATTCCGCATAAAATGGAAAAAACAAAGATAAAAAAGAAAATGGTAATATTAAAAAGTATCAGTGAATATTTTGAATTCAAAATGTTGAATCTCCAGTTATTTTCATTTTCAAAGAAATTGCAGAAGTCTTTTTCAGATCTTTGTTAATCAAGCGCACGATATTCAATATTTCAGGAGAAAGCCTAGAGGGTATTGGGGGGAGAAATTCAGAATCTGTATGGGAGGAGGGTATTTGAGGCTGATAAGGAAGCAGAGAATCCTTAACACCGTAGAGCTGTTTGAGCATGATATTTTGGTGTGCTGCGAGCATGATGCGATGCCATATCATGGTGGGAACGCCTCCCCCAAAGGCACGATTCATGGGTGAAAAGTTATCATTTCCCATCCATACTGCACCAGTATAATTACCCGTAAAACCCACAAACCAAGCATCGCGATAAGATTGTGATGTTCCAGTTTTTCCAGCAACAAGTGTCATGGGTAGAGCAGCACGTTTACCGGACCCTCGTGTTGTGACACCCACCATCATTTGGTTCATATAAGCTGCTGATTGACTGCTGAGAACTCTGTGTAGTTTTTTTCCGTTATGCTCGAAATCCCACACTAAATCACCATTGAGTGTTCTGATTTGTGTGAATCCATGACGATTACCAGCTATTCCACCATTTGCAAAGACATTAAAGCCAGTTGCTTGATCCATGGGAGTCATGTTGGAAGTACCAAGAACCATCGTTTTGTGTGATAAAATATGTGCATTAATTCCCATATTCTTGATGAGATCTATGATGGGTTTTGTATCGCGGTTAAGATATTGGTATGTGAGATAAACAGGGACTGTATTAATAGAAAAGGCTAAAGCTGTTGCTAAATCAATTTTTCCCAGATAATGACTAGAATTATTTTTGGGTGTCCAACCTCCCCAATTAATGGGGGCATCTAAAACAATGGTTGAAGGTGAAAGACCGCGTTCTAATGCGGCTGCGTAAACATAAGGTTTAAATGAAGAACCAGGTTGTCGGCCACCTTGTGTTGCTCTATTAAATTGACTCTTTTTGTAGTCTAGTCCTCCAACAATTGCACATACAGCACCGTTATTGTCAAGTATAACAGTGGCGGCTTGTGTTACACGATATTGTTGACCATATTGATGTAAATGATAGGCAATTGATTCTTCTGCTACTTTTTGAAGTTCTGGATCAAGGGTTGTTTGAATAATTAAATGATGACTTGGAAGTTGATCACGCATTTTTTTAACTTCTTCGAATGCCCAATCAAGAAAATAGCCAGGCTGATTATTGTCTCTTTTTGGAAGTGCCCTAGCAGGGTGGCGATGTGCGTTGATAATCTGGCTCTCCGTCATAAAACCGCTGTTAACAAGATTAGAAAGGACAACATTGGCACGTGTTTGAGCCGCAAAGAGATGACTATGAGGGGCATATTTTGTTGGGGCTTTAAAGAGCCCTGCTAACATAGCCGATTCACTTAAAGAGACATGACGTATGTTTTTTCCAAAATAAAATTTTGCTGCTGCTGCAATACCAAAATTATTTCCTCCCATATAGACACGATCAAGATAAAGTTGCAAAATCTGTTTTTTGCTAAAATTTGCCTCTAACCAAAGAGCAAGATAAGCTTCTTTGATTTTACGTGTTATGGTTCGCTCATTTGTTAAGAATAAATTTTTAGCCAATTGTTGTGTAAGAGTTGAACCACCTTGCACGACACCTTTAGCTTGCATGTTTTGTGAAATTGCTCGTGTAAGTCCTTGAAAATCAATGCCCCAATGATCAAAAAAACGACGGTCTTCTGTAGCGAGAACCGCTTTAATAACGGTGTCAGGCATTTCTTCAACGGGGACAGAGGTTGCCAGCAGTGCACCACGGTGACCAATGGGATTTCCATAGCGATCGAGAAAAAGAATGGAAAAATTTTGTGGAGAAGACCAGTCTTTTTGGGTTAGTTTAAAAACAGAAATGCCCAAAATGGTGAAAAGAGTGAAGCCTATCAATCCTAATGTTAATATTTCATCGAGAACTTCAACGATAAAGCGTTTCCATCCTTGAAGATGAAAATTTTGAGAGATGATTTTTGCTTTTTTCCAAAAAAAACTGTTGGCAGAACGAATGTGATAAAGCGCTGTATCTAGTCGTGCATCTAATTCGATGAGAGCAGGGCTGTGAAATGGTTTATGCTGTTGTCCTTTCTTTTTTTTAAAAAAATTAAACATTTTAAAAAAGCCTATAGCAAAGCAATACAACAAAATAAATCTATAAAATTTATATGGAGTAGAAGTATTTTTTTTCTATAGTGATACAAAGAAAGAGTTTATTGGAGAACTATGCATTGTTCGTAAGACTGTGTATTAAAATTTTATTATTTTATCCAATAAACTTTCTTGTTATTATTAAAAATATTTTATTTTGAATTTTTAAAAATTTGGATTATTATTAATACATTCTTCTGTAAGATAGAGGATAAATTATTTTTCATTTGTGGTTTTTAAATTGCCCCAAAAAAAGACATTATTTTTTTTGATCTTATCATAAGATAAGAAGATAGGTTTTTGAAATATCTATGATGAAAAAAGTTTTATTGTTCGTGATAATAGTAGCTTTTTTAGGAACAGATTCTGTTATGGCTGCTGGTTGTGCTGAGGTGGGTAAGAAGGTTGCAACTCAGGAGAGAGGGGTTCTCGTCCGTTCAAAACTAGTTGTTCAGGATGGAAGGGATATGTGTGCAATTGTGGTTGTTATCCCAGCTCGTAATGGTGAAAAATTGCGCCGTGTGGAGACTTTCGTTCCTGCTGATTAGTCCTTGGCAGATGGTGTTTTGATGCGTATCTTAATCGTTGAAGATGATCGGAATCTTCACCATCAGTTGGCAGAAGCTGTAAAACGTGCAGGCTATGTTTTCGATAGTGCTTTTGACGGTGAAGAGGCTTATTTTTTAGGCAACACAGAGTCTTATGACGCGGTAATCCTTGATATAGGTTTGCCGCAGATTGATGGGCTTCGTGTTGTTGAAAAGTGGCGTCAAGAAGGGCGCACCATGCCTGTTTTAATGTTAACGGCACGAGATCGTTGGTCTGATAAGGTGCTTGGTATTGATGCTGGAGCTGACGATTATGTTGTGAAACCATTTCATTTGGAGGAAGTAATGGCGCGCTTGCGAGCGCTAATTCGTCGTGCGACAGGACATGCAACAAGTGCCTTATGTTGTGGGAATGTTGTGTTAGATACGAAGACATCTCGTGTTTTTGTGGATGATCAATTGATTAAACTAACATCTTATGAATTCAGGCTTCTTTCGTATCTGATGCATCATTGTGATAGGGTCATTTCAAGAACGGAACTTACTGAACATCTTTATGATCAGGATTTTGATAAGGATTCAAATACGGTGGAAGTTTTTGTAGGTCGGTTACGTAGGAAGCTTGGTGTGGATTTGATTGAGACTATCCGAGGAATGGGGTATCGCGTGAGAATGCTAGGTGATGAATGAATGTTTTAAAAGAGGATAATTGGTTTCAGAGGTTTTTTTTTGTCATTACGCGATCGCTCAGTTTACGTGTTATGATCTTATCAACGCTATGGGTTGTTATTTCTCTTTTATCGATTTCTGCAGTAAGTATTTTATTTTATAAACGTTCAACTGAAGAGAGCCTAGAGCGTATCCTTTCTGCTCAACTCTACAGTTTAATTGCAACAGTAACGGTATCACCAGATGGCATTTTGAGAGGAGGGGCTGGAATCGATGACATTCGGTATGCTGATCCAACAACGGGATGGTATTGGGAAATTGTTGCGATATCCCATAATTTAAAAGGAAGATTGACCTCCCCATCATTGGGAACAGGAGAGATATTTACACCCAGCGATGTCGATATACCTTTTGACAATAAATTCTTTCGCTCTTATCGGATAAAGGGGAACAATGGTCAAAAGCTACAAGTGATTGAGAGTGATGTTGTTCTTGATAATAAAAATCATATTGCGCGTTTTCGACTTGTTGGGAATATTGATGAAGCGTATGCTCAAGTTAAAGAATTTAAGCGAACTTTGCAAATTTTTCTTTGGAGTTTTGGTCTCGGAAGTGTTTTGATTAATATTGCTCTTATTTTCTTTAGTTTTCAGCCGTTGAAGCTTATTCGACGGTCATTGAATGATATTCGCGAAGGAAGAGTTCACTATGTGAATACCAATTTAGTCAGTGAAGTGATGCCGCTTGCCCAGGAAATGAATGCTCTCATTAAGAATAATCAGCGTATTATTGAGCGATTTCGCACACAGGTTGGTAATCTCGCACATTCATTGAAGACACCTCTATCCGTGATTATAAATGAGACAGATAAGATGCGTGGAGAAAAGGCTCATTTGTTGAGAGAGCAAACGCAAATCATGCAAACTCAAATCAATCGTTATCTTCAGCGGGCGCGGCTTGCAGCACAATGCGATAGTATTGTCTATCATACATCTGTTCGCAATGTGATGGATCGTTTAGTGCGGGTTATGAAAAAGCTTAATCCTGAAAAACAAATTGAATTTATTATGGAAGTTGATGATATTATCTTTTCTGGAGAGAAGGAAGATTTAGAAGAAATTATAGGGAATTTGATTGAAAATGCTACTCAGTGGTCTCGCACAAAGGTATTGATCTCTTGTTTTTTAGAAGAAAACCTTGAAGAAGAAAAATATTTTAGTATCCTTGTTGAAGATGATGGTCCTGGTTTAACAGAAGATAAAATTGATGAAGCGTTAAAAAGAGGGAAGCGGTTTGATGAAAGTAAACCGGGGGCAGGTTTAGGGTTAGCAATTGTTTCAGATATGATCAATGAATATGGTGGCACTCTCTTTTTATCGCGTTCTATCTTGGGGGGGTTGTCTACAAAAGTTTTATTACCCAAAATGGGAGAATAATAATTTTTTTAAGCAGAAAATATCTATAGAGTTTATGAAGAAATATTTAGCCAATACAAAAAGGTAGGGAGACATTTCAGAAGATCCGTATTTATAATCAAACTATGAAAACAAAGGCTTGTTTTTATTTTCTTGATATAAGTGATCTATTGAGAGAAATGAATAATAGATTTTATGATGTTCTTCATAAAAAGCTAAATTTTTATTATTTCACATCACTCTTTTCATGAAGAGGGCAAAAGATAAGCGCGTTATCTTCTGTTTGTATTGGAAAAAATAATATGCTCTTTCTCATTTTTGCAGCATCCTTTCTCGCTTTTCTGGCAATTATTCTTTTTCTTTCACTACGTTTTGACGATGCGGTAAAGAAAAACTGGCAAGTTCAAACCATGGATGGTTATAGAAGCCATATCCATACGGTTGAGTCTCTTAAGCTTTATAGGCATTATAAAAAAAGAAATATTCTTAAAACTCTGAGTATTTTGTTTGTTCTTCTTATGACTTGGAGTATCTATGGTCTGACAGGAAATCCAGAAGTAAAAAGTTATTTTTTTAGTGAATTAATGGATAAGAATCCTAAACTTCTCAGTAAGCAAGAAAAGCTTGTTCGTCTACAAGTGCTTTTTTTCCGCTCCCCTTATGATGGTGAATTAGCAGATGCCTTAGCGGTAGGGTATCTCGAAGAAAGCCATTTTCAAGAAGCTGTGAATACTTATTTAGATGCCCTTCGTTTGAATGGAGAAACAGCACCAAGGCTTGTAGGATATGGTTTAGCATTGGTTGGTTATGAAGGGGGAATGATAACGCAAGAGGCACAAAGAGCTTTTCAAAAAGCAGCAGGTTTAGCGCCAACAGATTTTTATCCGCGCCTCTTGTTGGCCGAAGCATTTCATCAAGCCGGAAAAACGGCGCAGGCAGTGCAGTTTTTACAAAGCTTTCTTGATACAATGCCTAAAAACTTTGCAGGACGCTCACGGGTTGAAAAAATGATGATTCAGTTACTTGGCTCATCAAGTGAACAGACAAAGAAAAGTGATCATTACCAATTAGAAAGATAGGAGAAGTAATTATTCTGGAAGAGGAAGGGATAGGTTGTGGAGGTTGAAGAGCAGAAATGCAGAATGTCAAGAGCTCAGTACAAGTTGTTATAAAGTAAATAAAAATTGGTGTAAAAACTAAAAAAGAAGAAAGGTATTGATAAACGTGTTGGCAAAGGTGGGGTATTAGATAAAAAGTTGCACCTATAGAGAAGATGTGCAAAGCTCTTTAAAAAATAAAATATGGATGCTTATAGAACGTGTTTAAAATTTTTTCGTAGAGTGTCTATGAACAATCAATCTTTAAAGAATTCTGCTTCGTTGAAACTTATTTTAAAGAAGCGAAAAAAAAAGCGCTTACTGATCATCTTATTGTGTTGTTTGGTTATGGCAATTGCAGCAAGTCTCATCATATATGCAATACGTCATACAGTCAGTTTTTTTAGAACGCCCTCTGAAATTACAAGAGAAGATATTTTAATGGGGCGCCCTTTGCGTTTGGGCGGTTTTGTTGAAAAGGGGAGCATTCAATATGTTGAAGAGAGTGGCGTTATTTTTTTTATAACGGATAACACAAAACATAAAAAAGTGGTTTTCAAGGGTGTTTTACCGGATCTTTTTCGTGAAGGTCAGGAGGTGATTGTAGAAGGGCATTTCGATAAACAGGGTTTTTTTATAGGGACGCGTATTTTAGCAAAACATGATGAAACTTATAGGCCTAAAGAAACCGCTGATCGATTGAAAAAACATTACAGTGTGGAGAAATAATTCGATTGTGCTTGTCGAACTGGGTCATATTTTTTTAGCCGCAGCATTTTCCGTAAGCTTATTAGAAGCTTTCTTACCTGCTTTAGGTTTTTGGAGGAAAGAGCGTTTGTTAATGCAAACAGCTATCCCTCTAACATATATCACTTTCACATTATTACTCTTTTCTTTTTTAGTGATGATTTATGCTCATGTTGTCTCTGATTTTTCTGTTTTAAATGTTGTTGAGAATTCTCATTCAGAAAAACCGATGCTCTATAAAATTACGGGTATTTGGGGCAACCACGAAGGCTCTATGTTATTATGGGTTTTAAGTCTTGCTTTTTTTAGTGCATTGATGGCCTTCTTTAGTCAAGATTTACCAAAAGATTTTAAGGCACTCATTTTAATTTGCCAAAGTTGGATTACAAGCGCTTTTCTTTTATTTATTCTTTTTGTATCCAACCCGTTTTTACGTGTGAAACCACCTGCATTACAGGGAAATGACCTCAATCCTCTTTTACAAGATATCGCATTAGCGATTCATCCTCCCCTTCTTTATTTAGGTTATGTTGGTTTTTCGCTTTGTTTTTCTTTTGCTGTTGCGGCATTGATTATGGGGCATATTGATAAGATTTGGGCGCGTTGGGTTCGTCCTTGGCTTTTACTTTCTTGGTGTTTTTTGACATTGGGGATTATGGTTGGCTCCTATTGGGCTTATTATGAGCTGGGATGGGGAGGATATTGGTTTTGGGATCCTGTTGAAAATGTTTCGTTTATGCCTTGGCTTTCAGGAACGGCTTTTTTACATTCTACTCTTGTTCTCGAAAAACGAGGAATATTGAAAAGTTGGACTTTGTTTTTAGCGCTGCTTACTTTTTCTCTTTCTCTTATGGGAACGTTTCTTGTTCGCTCTGGTCTTTTAATATCTGTTCATAGTTTTGCTGTTGATCCAGCGCGAGGGCAAGCAATTCTTGCACTTTTATTTTTCTTTACGGGAGCAGCTTTTCTTCTTTTTGCCCTACGCATTCCTCTTTTAAAAACAGAAAGATTTTTTCAACCAATTTCGCGCGAAGGATTTATTGTTTTAAATAACTTGTTACTGACAACAATAATAGCAACAGTACTGATTGGTACGCTCTATCCTTATTTTATTGAGATGCTAACAGAGCAAAAAATTTCTGTAGGGGCTTCTTTTTTCAACCTTACCTGTGGGCCGCTCATGCTTTTGCTATTGTTACTTGTTCCGTTTGGTTCAATGATGACATGGAAACGCGGTGATTTTCTCGCAGTTTTTGAACGGTTGTGGTTTGTTCTTATTTTGGTTGGTATCGTCTGTTTTATAATATTTTACACGACATCTGTGCGTGATATTCTCACAGTTTTAGGCATTGGGCTATCGGCGTTTGTTTTTTTAGGCAGTTTAGCGGATCTGTGGGGAAAGAGTGGATATGGCAAAAAAGCTTTTTCAGTACGCGTTAAGAGATTTCTTGGATTGCCATGGTCGTTTTTTGGTGCAGCAATGGCACATATGGGACTAGGCGTTACATTATTTGGTATTATTTGTGTGGCCAATTTTGGTCAAGAACGTATTTTAACCATGAACGTAGGAGAGTGGGTGACGATAGCAGATAAAACACTTCATTTTGATACCATGGATAATCGTTTTGGTTCGAATTATTCGGCAATGGAGTTTTATTTTAAAATATATAAAAATAAAAAAATCGTGGGTCATATAACAGCTTCAAAGCGATTTTATTCAAGCCAAAATACATCAACAACGGAAGTTGGTCTTCAAAATTATGGCTTATCGCAGCTCTATATTGTGCCGGGACATTTCGATAATCGGGGTCTTGTTGTGCACATATGGTGGAAGCCTTATATAATATGTATTTGGTTAGGGGCATTCATGATGGCTATGGGAGGCTGTTTTTCTCTTCTGGGATATTGGTTTCGCACTGGAGCCTACAAGAGGGTACTTTTTGCTTTAAATTTTGGGAGAAGACATTAAGATGAAAAAAAATCTTTGGCTTTTATGTTTTTTAATCGTAATATTTCCTTTTCGATTAGCTCTAGCAGTAGAGCCGGATGAGATTTTAAAGGATACAGTTCTTGAAAAGCGCGCGCGCGATATTTCATCGCATTTACGTTGTCCTATTTGTCAAAATCAATCAATTGATGATTCAGATACTTCTCTAGCACGTGATTTAAGGGTTTTAATTCGGGAAAAACTAAAAATGGGCTATAGCAATCAGCAAGTGATTGACTTTCTTGTTGAGCGATATGGTGAATTCATTCTCTTAAAACCGCCATTGAATAAAACAACTTGGTTTTTATGGTTTTCGCCTTTGATGATTATCATCATTGGTGCAAGTACCATATTTTTCCAGTTAAAACGGTATAAGCGTGAGAAAATAATGATTGTAAATGCAACGGGGGAAAACAGTCAAAAACGCTATTGTAGTCAAAAAGATACTCCATAGAGCAAAGAATTTAGCTCATCTGCAATGAGCAATCAACCTTATTGTAAATGATATTGGTGAATACTAAAATCTTACAAAACTTTAACAATTTAGACAGAAAACGGTAAGGTCTGGTATTTTATAGGTGATTAGATTGGGATAGAAAGTATGATTGAATAGGAGCATAGAGTAAATGTTAAAAAAAACTTTCTTTAAAACATTTGTCGCAGTAAGTTTTTCCGCAGTATTGGAGAGTGCACTGTTTTTTAGTGGATGTGCATCAAGCTTATGGACGACAAAGGCTCATGCAAGTTCTGTATTTACTTCGTTAGTGCAACAACAGGGATTTGCAGATATCGTTACTCAAGTAAAACCAGCGGTTGTTGCGGTGCAAGTAAAGAGTAATAAAAAGAAAGAAGATTGGTTCTTTAGCAACTTTTTTAGTGGTCCAGGGATTGATCAATTACCAGATCAACATCCTTTAAAAAGGCTTTTTAAAGAGTTTTATGATTTTGATAAACCTAAAAATAAATTTCCCCTTCATTCACAAAGACTCCGTCCTATCGCTTTTGGATCGGGTTTTTTTATTTCGTCTGATGGTTATATTGTGACCAATGATCATGTGATTTCTGAGGGTACAAGTTATACTGTTGTTCTTGATGATGGTATAGAATTGAATGCAAAACTCATCGGGAAGGATCCAAAAACTGACCTTGCAGTCCTAAAAGTAAATGACAAAAGAAAATTTTCCTATGTTGATTTTGGTGATGATTCAAAGCTTCGCGTTGGTGATTGGGTTGTTGCTATTGGTAATCCATTTGGCCTTGGAGGAACTGTGACAGCAGGTATTGTTTCGGCCCGTGGACGAGATATTGGCACCAGTAGTTATGATGATTTTATTCAAATTGATGCTGCTGTTAATAGAGGAAATTCTGGAGGTCCAACTTTTGATTTGAATGGCAAGGTTGTTGGTGTTAATACGGCGATTTTTTCTCCTTCAGGAGGCAATGTTGGAATCGCTTTTGCTATTCCGGCAGGGACAGCGAAACAGGTCGTGCAACAACTTATCGAAAAAGGTTCAGTTCAACGTGGTTGGCTTGGAGTTATGATTCAGCCAGTAACGAAGGAAATTTCTGATTCGATAGGTTTGAAAGAAGCGAAAGGTGCTTTGGTTACTGATCCATTAAAAGGACCGGCAGCAAAGGCTGGTATCAAGGCAGGCGATGTCATTATTTCAGTGAATAATGAAAAAATTAATGATTCTCGTGACTTGGCAAAGCGTATTGCAAATATGAGTCCGGAAGAAACCGTGACTTTAGAGATTTTTAGATCCGGTAAGGAGGAAAAAATCAAAGTTAAACTTGCTGCAATGCCTGAAGATGAAGGTAAGAAAGAAAGTTCAAAATATTTAAATGAGCGTGGTGATTCAGATGAAACATTAGAAGATTATGGGTTAATTGTTGCTCCTTCTGAGGATGGTTTAGGATTGGTTGTAACGGATGTGGATTCGGATTCAGATGCTGCTGATAAGGGAATCCGTCCAGGTGATGTTATTGTGACAGTGAATAATAAATCTGTTAAAAAGACCTCTGATATTACCGATACAATTAAGAATGCCCAAAAGTTAGGGCGAAAAGCTATTCTCCTACAAGTACGAACAAATGATCAAAATCGTTTTGTCGCTCTTCCAATTTTCAAAAAATAGCACTTTATTATGAGTGGGGCAGAGATTTTGTAGATTTCTGTCCTACAATGCAATTTTATAACAATAACGGAGATGTGTTTTATGAAAATACTGGTTATCGAAGATGATCGTGAAACAGGACATTATCTCGAAAAAGCTTTTTTGGAAGTAGGACATTCCGTTGATGTTGCCTATGATGGTGATACGGGATACGCTTTAGCTGAAACAGAAAATTATGATGTTATGGTTGTTGATCGAATGCTTTTGCATCGTGATGGGCTCTCTATTATTTCACAATTGCGTGCTAAAGGCAATGAAACACCCGTTCTCATCCTTTCAGCTTTAGGGCAAGTCAATGATCGTGTGACGGGATTGCGTGCAGGGGCGGATGATTATTTGACAAAGCCCTATGCTTTTTCTGAACTTCTTGCGCGTGTTGAAGTATTACAAAGGCGGAAGAATCCTAAAGAAGCAGAAACTGTTTATTGTGTAAGCAATCTTGAGCTTGATCGGTTAGCGCATACGGTAAAACGGGGTGATAGAAACATTCTATTGCAACCACGAGAATTTCGTTTACTTGAATATTTAATGCGCTATGCGGGGCAGGTTGTTACACGCACGATGCTTTTGGAAAATGTTTGGGATTACCATTTTGATCCACAAACAAACGTCATTGATGTTCATATATCTCGCTTGAGAGCTAAAATTGAAAAAGACTTTGATGTTCCACTTCTTCATACGGTGCGTGGCGCTGGATATATGCTGAAGGCACCAGATAACAAAGCATGAATCGTTTGATGAATATAATGCGCACGACTGCGCTAAGGCTTTCAGCACTTTACATTTTATTGTTTGGATTGGTGGCAACAGGTCTTTCTATTTATATGACAGCATTTTCTGCTTCGCTGTTAAAACAGCAGACTGAACAGGCTTTACATGAAGAATTAAAGTATATTGAAAATGCTTATAATTATGGGGGGCTTTCTTTATTAATGCGCACGATAGATTACCGTTCAAGACAACCAGGGGCATTTCTTTATCTTGTTACAGATCCTATGGGTCGTATTTTAGCAGGTAATGTAGCACGTATTGAATTAGGTCTTTTGCAACAGAATGGTTTTATTTCTACCTCCTTTTTGTATTCTCGTTTTGGAGAACATGGCAAAACAAGTGAACATCGCGCTTTGGCGGTTGTTTTTGATTTGCCTAATGCTATGAAGATCCTTATAGGACGTGATTTGGATGAGCCCGAACGTTTTGCGGCAGTTATTCGTAAGGCTGTAATCATTGCACTTGCTGCAATGGTGGGAGGCGCGTTACTTATATGGTTTTTTGTTGGCAGGAGAGCTTTACAAAGGATTGATCAGGTCACGGCAGCATCACGGCGCTTGATGGATGGTGATTTCAGTGGGCGTTTACCAGTTTCTGGGGTAGGAGATGAGTTTGATCGATTATCAACGAATCTTAATGTTATGTTAGACTGCATTGAAGAGTTAAATATTGGTTTACGTCAAGTATCGGATAATATTGCTCATGATCTGAAAACACCGTTAACACGTCTTAGAAATCGTGCTGAAGAGGCACTTTCGGGAAATAAGACAAAGCTTGAATATCGTCAGGTCCTTGAGAGTGTTATTGCTGAATCAGATCAACTTATTCGTACATTTAATGCGATTTTAATGATTTCACGCATTGAAGCAAGCTGTGCAATTGAGCATCTTGAAATGATGAATATGAAACTGATCCTTGAAGATGCTGTTGAGCTTTACGAACCTTTTGCTGAAGAGTCAGGTGTTTTACTTCAGTTAGGAGATATTTTTGATAAAGAGCTTAAATTAAATCGTGAGCTTGTTGCACAAACAATTTTTAATCTTATCGATAATGCGATTAAATATGCATCTAAAGATAGAGGAAAAGCGAAGGTTTGCTTATCAATGGAATATCGTGATGAACATTTATTAGTTGTTGTAAGCGATAATGGTCCAGGAATAGCAGAGGATAAACGTGAAAAAGTAACAGAACGATTTGTTCGCCTTGAAGAAAGCCGTACACAACCTGGTTTTGGGATTGGCTTAAGTATAGCAAAAGCAGTTATGAAGCTGCACGGAGGTGAATTATTACTTGAAAATGCAAATCCGGGACTTAGAGCTGTTTTGTTATTTCCTTAAAGATACTTTTTCTTTTTTCATACGGAACAACTATTTTAAAAGTGTAATGTAATAGAAAGGAAGGCAAAATGCTTTTCAAGGGAGATCAGACGAAACAAGCTTTTTTAAAAACACAGCTTCTCCCTTTGTGCTCTCTCAATGAAAGTGGTTCCCAATGGTTAAAGGACATGGAAAAACAAGCAAGAAAAGAAGGTTTAGAACCGCTTGTTTCTCTCATTTCAGAGAGTGGAATGCAGATTGATTTTATCCGTTCAGTTATGACTTTATCTCCTTTTTTGCGTGAGGTTTTAATTGTCAACCCATCATATCTTTGTCCTTTATTGCACGTTGATATAGAAACAAGGATAAGCGAAATTATCGATGATATTACGGTTATTGATAAGGATAAATCTATCAATGAAGCTTCATTAATGGCTGCTTTAAGGCGCAAAAAACGAGAGGTGCATGTTCTTATTGCTTTAGCTGATTTGAGTGGTGTTTTTACTTATGAAGTTTCATGTACTTGGTTGACACGTTTGGGTGAAACTGCTTTAGGTGTAGCATTGCGTTTTCTTTTAAGAGAAGCACATGATCATGGTAAGATTACTTTGCTGAGCCGCGAGAATCCAGAAAAAGACTGTGGTTTAATCATTTTAGGGATGGGAAAATTAGGAGCAGGAGAACTTAATTATTCTTCTGATATTGATCTTATTGTTTTCATTGATGAAATGTCCCCTCATATTGGTAATCTTTCTGAAAGTGTCGACGTATTTTCTAAAATGGTGCGCCGATTAATCCGTATCATTCAAGAGCGCACTGTGGAAGGATATGTTTTTCGTCTTGATTTTCGTCTTCGTCCAGATCCAGGATCAACACCTTTGGCTTTACCAGTAAGGACTGCCTTGCGTTATTACGAAGGGCGTGGACAAAATTGGGAACGAGCCGCTATGATCAAAGCACGTCCAGTTGCTGGCGATAAGAAAGCAGGTTTTAACTTTCTTAAAGAGCTTTTTCCCTATGTGTGGCGCAAATATTTAGACTATGCTGCGATTGCTGATATTCATTCGATCAAACGTCAAATTCATGCGCATAAAAGTTACAGTCAAATTGCTGCTTATGGCCATAATATAAAGTTAGGTCGTGGCGGTATTCGTGAAATTGAGTTTTTTGTTCAGACACAACAACTTATTGCTGGTGGACGTTTTCCTCAATTACGTGGACGTCAGACAGTTGCAATGTTAGCAGAACTTCATACGCTTGGTTGGATCAGTGAGAAAACGCGAGATAGCCTTATAAAAAGTTATGCTTTTCTAAGAAATGTAGAACATCGTATTCAGATGCTTGCGGATGAACAAACGCATCTTCTTCCAAATGATATTTCTCAATTCACGAGTGTTGCTTATTTAATGGGCTATCACGACAGGAGCAGTTTTATCCGTGATTTATTAAAAACACTTCAGGTTGTTGAAAAACACTATGCAGCACTGTTTGAGAATGAACAAGAACTCGGTTTAGAAACTGGCAATTTAGTTTTTACAGGAGAAGGAGATGATCCGGAGACATTAATAACATTAAGCCGTTTAGGTTTTGAAAGAGCGAGTGATATTTGTCGCATTATGCGTACCCTCCATTGTGGTCGTTATAAAGCAACGCAATCTGCTGAAGCACGCGAGAGATTAACAGAGTTAACACCAGCTCTTTTAAAAGCTTTTGGTGCAACAAAACGAGCTGATGAGGCAATGTTGCGTTTTGATAGTTTTTTACAGGGCTTACCCTCAGGAATTCAGCTTTTTAGTCTTTTGCAGTCTAATCCATCCCTTTTAGATATGCTTGTCTTGATCATGGGGGCTGCGCCACGTCTTGCGGAAATTATTACACGCAGATCTCATGTTTTTGATGGAATGTTAGACCCAAATATTCTTTCAGAATTACCGACAAAAACCTATTTAGAAAAACAGCTTGAATATTTTCTTGAAGATGTTTCCTCTTATGAGGAAATTCTGGACCATTTAAGGATTTTTGCAGATGAGCAACGTTTTTTGATTGGGATTCGAATTTTGAATGGTACAATTACAGGAGAAAGAGCTGGCTTTGCTTTTACTGCGCTTGCTGATCTTATGATTACAAAAACATTTGCTACCGTTCAAGAGGAGTTTTCTTGTCTTCATGGCCGTATTAAAGGAGGACGTGTTGGCATATTGGGAATGGGAAAGCTTGGAAGTCGTGAATTAACTGCAGGTTCGGATGTTGATATCATGTTGCTTTATGAACACGATGAAGATGCAGAAATATCTGATGGAGAAAAGCCTCTTTACATCTCTCAATATTATACGCGTTTAGCACAGCGCTTCGTTTCTGCTTTATCCACACTGACGAGCCAAGGCGTTCTTTATGCCGTTGATTTAAGGTTACGGCCCTTAGGCAATAAAGGACCTGTTGCTGTTTCTTTTCCATTTTTTAAAAAATATTATCGTCATGAAGCATGGATATGGGAATATCTTGCTTTAACAAGGGCGCGGGGCATTACAGGAGATCCTGATTTTTTACAAAAGCTAGAAAATGAAGTGTGTACAATTATTGCTATTTCTCGTGATAAGAACGAAGTTGCAAAAGAAGTATATGAAATGCGTTCTTTGATTGCAAAAGAAAAGCCGCCAAAAAATCAATGGGATTTTAAAACAATGTCTGGTGGCATTATGGATTTGGAGTTTATTGCTCAATTTGCTCTTATTACGCATGTCATTGAGTTTCAAATTGGGGCGACGACAGCAGATATTTTAGATCACTTACCAAACAGTTTTCTTAATCAGTCATGTATTGCTGATTTACATTATGCCTATCGTCTTTATACAAATTTGAGTCAAATTATACGGCTTTGCTTAAATGATCCCCTTGATCCCAATGATATGCCACCTGGATTAAGTGATCTTTTGTTAAATAGCGTTGGGGAACCTGATTTGCTTCGTGTTGAAAAATTAATTACAGAAACTGGGCAATTGGTTTGTTCAATTTTTACAAAAATTATAAAATATTAAATATCTTTTATAATGGTTTTATGAAAGTATTGAATGTAATTTTAAGATAAAACCTAAACAGATATTATAGAATAATGAAAAATATTCATTCCATTTTTATATATTAAATTTGATATTTCATTATACGCTTGAGAGCTTTAGAGAGTGAAATTATTTTTCTATTCTTTTCTCAAGTGTAATGAAAGAATTTTTCTGTTAAAAGAGCTTATTCTAGGCATTATTCTTCATGTAAAAAGCAATGGAATGACGGCTTTTATTACATAATACTCTTTATAAGCCTTAGCTTATGGGTATGATAGAAGCATATGGCTGCATTTATAAAGTAGTAGTCTATCAGATACATTTATGAATTGAGAGGACTTCAACACAAGAAGATGTGCAAGAGTGTTTTTGTCACACAGATTTAGATAAAATCTTATAAAGGTTATGGCTATATATGATTTCTTATAACACGAATATTACGAAGATATTTAAGTAAATAAGACAAAAAGTTTTATTGATTATCTCTCTCATTTTTTTTAAAAATTAATATTATAATTATTGATATAATGCTGGATAATAATGGGAAGTATGAATCTATAAAAGCCAATAGAGCTTAATTAAATAAATAAAGAGAAATATAAAAAGTATTTAAAATTTTTTACAGTATTATTTATTAAAAAATAATTTAACATTTAAATATAAATTTTGATTTTTTATAACTGTGTCATTTTTGCTATAGATTTTTTGCTAAAAATGTGAAACGATTTATTATTATTTACTTATAACATTAGCTTTTAGGGGAGCAATTATGATTACAAAGTATTTAATTTCAACATCTATCTTTTCTTTAATTTCAATTTCTGTGTTACAGGCAGCAGATGTTACGATACCAGAACAGCCGGTACCTATTATTACAGCTCCACAGTTTTCTTGGACTGGGTTTTATCTTGGAGGGCAAATTGGTAATTTTTCAAGTAAAATTAAAGGAAGTTATTTAAAAGATGAGGATGCAGGACAATGGTCTCCAATTAGAAAGGAAGATTTACCTAAACTTTCCGGTTTTATCGGTGGCATTTATACAGGCTACAATATTGATATCGACAATGGTTTTATTATAGGTATAGATACAGATCTCATGTGGTTTAATAAAAAAGATACAAAAGATCACAATTTGCCACAAGAAGGTCACATCGAAGAATCATCATCAAAATCAAAAGTTATAACAGTAGGTACTAGTAATGATGAAGATCATTCGGCATCCTCTGATGAAGTGGTGTATCACACTTTAAAACAAAAATGGGCTGGCGCTACACGGGTAAGATTTGGTTTTTCTTTTGATCGTTTGATGCCTTATGTGGCCGGAGGTGTTGCTTATACACAGCTTAACAACATCATCTCTAACAAATCTAATACGGAAAAGAAAGCGAGTGATCCTGCTAATTGGGTGCATGATGAAAAAAAGACCATGATTGGTTATACTCTTGGGGGAGGGGTTGATTTTGCAATGACTGATAATATTCTTTTGCGTGCAGAATATCGTTATTCAGATTTTGGTAAGAAAAAATTTGTGCAAGATAAAGTTGAAATGGGCTACAAGACAAACGACTTTCGTGTGGGTGTCGCTTATAAATTTTAATTTTTTACAGAATTAAATAATTTAAAAGCCTCATTTTAAAATGAGGCTTTTATTTTTCAAATAGCTACTGGTAAATACTCCTTTACTGAGGAGAGATACTACTTTATTTAGACAATAGCTTAATTTATAAAGATAATTTACTATTTTACGTTATCATAAAATATTTTATTTAATAACAAAAAAATCGCATAAAATCACATCCATAAGATAACTCAAATAATAATAAAAATTCATACTATAATTTTTTATTATTACTGGATATTTTATGCTTTATTATAGATAATAATAAAGTGACATATAGGAAAAAATAGATAGAAAATTAGGCATTTATCGAGACATAATAAACATTATTCTCTATATTCTACAAAATATCATAATTATAGGGGCATCAAGATTTTGCCTATGAGATGCTTTAGAGAGAGTGTGCGGTGATGTGTAAAGCAAGATTTATAGGACTTTGTGAGATAAATAACAGGGGCAATCGGTTGCTGAAATTTGTACGAAAAGAATCTAGATTATTTATAGATCAGATAGGATCGAAATCTTCGTCCTTAAGAATGGGAAGTAAGTAACCCAATGATTTATAAAGTTAATTATGCAAGTGGGGTTAGCCAATGGAGTCCTCTAAGAGAAATTGATTTGTCGACAAAGAAGATGAAACTTTGTCTTGTTAAGAGGAGGAGGACAATAAAATTATGATTTATGAAAGGGGTATGAAGTAAAAATATTTTCGTTTTTTGTTGTTTCGACAACTTTGGAAGTGTTTAAAGATTAATTGTTTCAGTACAGGAGATCTCGTTTTGGGGATTGATAATGCTATAACGTTGTAACTGGCAGTGCCATTGATTTTGTGAGCGTTCAATGGAAAATAAGTTAAAGCCTGCGGGTGGTTTTTTATCACCAAAAGCTTGAGATGCGGAAGGAACACCAACAATAGGAATTTTTTTAATTGGTCCTTCAACCCACTTCAATGTGGGTAAATGAGTATGTCCGTGAAGAATAAGTTCGCAACCGTGATGTTTGATAACCTCTAGAAAACGTTTTGTATCTCGTAGTTTTTTATGCCAAGACGTTGCCTTGGGAAAAGGGGGGTGGTGGATCATGACAACACGAAAAAGGTTGCGCTGTGCTGCTTCTTTTAAAAAGTACGGTAATGTTTGCGCTTGCATTTTACCAAAATAACCAGAAGCTTGAAAAGGAGGTGTCGCAATGGCTGAAGAAGCAGCTATGATGGCAACATCTTTGCGAATGCGCATATAAGGAAAAGGAAAGGTACTTTTTTGAGGAACGTCTCCTGTGATCCAAGGTTTAAAGAGCATACATGCTTTTTGAAGGGCGCCGCGAACATAGGCATCATGATTTCCAAAGGTCAAAGAAATATCTTGAGGTTGTCCTAAGGTAAGGAGCCAACGGTGCGCTTGTTCAAATTCCTTATCAAGAGCAAGATTCACAAGATCACCAGAGATCACAAGATGATCTGGCTTTGTTTTATTCAAGGCATCTATTAAAGTTTCGAGGACATTTGTTGCCATTTGACTCTTACGTTTTTTTTGCCAATTTAAGTAACCGGTAAGACGCTTTCCAAAAAGTTCAAAAAGGGAAGGTTTGGGAAGAGGAGAAAGATGTATATCCGATATATGGGCAAGATAAAACATAAAAGCTCGTAGAGTATTAAAAACGATTTAAAGAACGAACATAAGATAAGTTGGTGCTTAAAGGCAAGAAAGATTGTAAAAGGACAAATAGCTTGTTGAAAATATAAGAAAATTCTCTAGAGAATTGATGCTGTATTGTATTTTCTATGACAGAGGTCAGCATAATACAACAGACCATTCTTGGCAACCGGTATATCTTTTATATTATGGGATAAATTTTAAAATGATAGTCGTAAAGTTTTAAGACTTTTAAACAGCTTTTATACGACTACACATCATCGTAAAAAAATCTAATAGCTCAGAAAAAATGCAAAAGAATTATTGTATTTATCAGAAATTTTTACGGTCTTGCGCTGCCATGTAATGCTTTTAATGGGAGATATTTCCCAGTGTCGTTGATCTCATTTCACGAAAGTTCTCAATGTTATGAAAAGCTTCGTTTATAAGGTTTATTCATGAACCATATCTTTATGCTCATACAAGATGCAAACCAAAACCGTTATATTATCCCATCCCAACTTTATAAAAATCCTTGTTTTAAGAAGATTCTTAAAAGGAATTTTATTCTTTCCTTCAATGGTTTTTATTCATACAGCATCTCTTTTAAGGATGTGCAAGAAAATAATGATAATTAATTTAATATGAAAAGGATTATAAATAAATATCTTTTCTCATTGTAAAAGATAAGTAAATACACAAAAAGATAAGCTTAATTTTAAAACTACTCTACGAAATCTCAGAATTTTTTAACGTCCTTCACGATACCACATGCTGCTCAACAGTAAAAGACAAACAAGCAGGGCAAAAAAACCAGAAAATACCGAAAAATAAAAGGTATTGATTAAACGCGTTTCTGTCACTTCTTTCAAAATAATTGAATGCACTGGGGAAGATGATAGATTTGTTTTTGATTGAATAAGCTTGAATGGAGGAATATGAATGTTTTCTCTTCCTTTAGGGTGTAAACGTCCGATGTAGCCCCTCGTGTGCTTAATAATAGGGGCTAATTTTTCTTTTGTTGAAATTAAATCAAACAATTCAAGATTATTGAGCATTCCTACAGAAGACAGTATTGTTAAATCGTCATTTTTGATGATAAAAATTCCCGTCTCATCAGTAGCTACAGTTGCAGTGAAGAGACCTTCTTGCTCTTTAGTAAGGACGATATTTTGTTTTTTTCCAGAAGGAAAAGTTATTTCAGCAGGCTCTGGATGATCTTTCAGAGTTTGGCGGCGAATTGTTAAATGATGATGGCTGCTGGTGGCACTTAATTTTTCTTCCTCAAGTTCCGGTTCTTTCATGAGCCAATGAGCAATTCGGCGATAAAGAGCCGCATAAGGACCACCACCTTCAAAACCTCGTGCCCAAAGCCAACTTTCATCGGAAAGCAACATACCGACACGCCCTTTATCAACATGGAAAAGAAGTAAAAGTGGCTGTTCATCGGCTCCTTTCATGAGAGCTGTGCCTTTATATGCATCTTGAATAGCAATTTGTCGCAGCCATCGCCCCCATTGGGAAGCTGGAAGATTAAGCGTTGCAAGATCTCTTGTGACAGGATGGCGTTCACCTTCTTTGGTTAATGCAGGGCGAAAAGGTTTTTCAATAATAGTTCCATTAGGTAATGCCGGTAGAATGCTTATTAAAGGTGTTTTCGCAAGTGAGTTTTTTTGTGTAAATTCAGGTCCTGTTACCATCAGCAAAGCACCACCCTTTTGTACATATTGGGCGATATAATCATAATAGATTAAAGGTAGAACAGCAGAATGCTGGTAACCATCAAGAATGATGAGATCAAAGTTATTAATTTCTTCAACAAAGAGCTTTCTTGTAGGAAAAACCACCAACGATAATTGGCTTAAAGGCGTATTATCCGCTTTAGTGGGGGGACGCAAAATTGTAAAGTGAACAAGATCAATATTAGAGTCACCTTTCAAAAGGTCACGCCATGTTCGTTCTCCATTATAAGGGGCACCTGAAATAAGAAGAACGCGTAAATTTTCTCTGATTCCTTCAATGGTTGTTATGGCGCGGTTGTTTTCAAGACTTAGTTCACCTTTGTAAGGTTCAGTGGTCACTTGGATAATATTTTTTTCAGCATGGGGAAGGGTAACTTCAGTTTGAAAAATGATACCAGGAGTCACAGAATAATGGGCCACTTCTTGTCCATTAACGCTGAGTGTAATATTGGCTTTCTGTGGTATTTTTTTGGGGTGAACTCCTTGATCTTCTACCAAAATGGAGAGCTTTTGTGGTTTATTGATAAGGGCAAAGCGTGGAGGCGAAATAAATTTGATTTGACGATCAAATTCATCTGAGCGCCCTGTGATCAGAGCATTAAAAGGTGCTTCATGATGAAGATCTGATAGGTCTGGAATGTCATGCACTTGTCCATCAGTAATAAAAATGGTTCCTGCATAACGAGAGGGCGGTACATCAGAAAGTGCTTGTGTTAAAGCATTAAACAAATTCGTTGAAGGGGCATATTGATGATCAGCAAGTTTTCCAGCTTCAATAAAACGTGGTTCAAATTGTGGATAATGCGCTAATGTTTTGATTAATTGCACGCGCGCTTCATCACTGTCGTTTATGCGTGTTCCAAAAGTTTGGCTTTTGCTGCGGTCAATGACAATGCCTACTGTACTTTTCAGCGGTTCGCGCTGTTCTTTGATAATCATTGGATTAAGCAAAGCAAGAATGAGAGCGCTCAATGCCATCAGACGAAATAAAGACCCTTGACGTTGTGTAACAAGACCAAAAACGACAAAAAGAATGGATATTCCGCTTAACAGCAGAATCCAAAAGAGAGGTAAAAAAGGCTGAAAAGTGAAAAGTGGTATCATTGCCTTCTTTCTCTTTTAAAGCGTTCCAAGAGTGCTGGAACATGAATTTGGTCTGCTTTATAGTTTCCAGTAAGCACATAAAGGACAATATTTAAGCCTGCGCGAAATGCCCAGAGACGTTGCATTGGATCATTGGGAACGAGTGGATATTTCCACATGCCTTTTTCATCGAGTGCCCAAGCAGCAGCAAAATTATTTGCGGTGATGAGCAGAGAACTTACATTATCACCGCTGGCAAGAGAATTTTTATTTTTTTTGTTCGTTGATGAGGATTCAACCCACAAAGCTGAACCACGGTAGAGACCAGGAAAATCTGGCATAATATAAAAGGAACGCGCAACAACGTGATTTGTTGATGCAGGCTCAATGGAGGGAATGTTTAACCCTTTTAAGATGGTTCGTAATCTCTGCGTTTCTGGAGTGGCATCTCCTTCAAGATTAAGATTGCTCTTTATCTGATCGCGCGTATCAAATAAAATGGTTCCTCCATGTTTCATAAAATTATTTATTTTTTCAAGGCTTTTGGAGGTTGGTATAGGACTCTGAACATCAATTGGCCAGTAAATAAGAGGATAAAAGGAGAGTTCATCTTTATCGAGATCAAGTGCTCTAACAGAGCCGGGGGTAAGCATTGTGCGCTCTGCAATAAATTGGCTTAAGGATTCTAGACCATTTTTACTTGTTGTATCAATTTCATGATTGTTGGTTATAACGTAGGCAAGATGTGTTGCACCAGCGGCTAGCACATTATCATGATGATTTTCTGTCGTTTGTGCATGAAGTGTTGGATCATATGAAAACAGGCCAATCAGAATGATGAGAGGAAGGAAAAACCGATTACGCCATTTATTAAAAGAAAAAATTCCTCCCATCCATAAAATGAGAAAATTATCAAAGGCAAATAATAAGAGGGCTAATCCTAAAAGGGAACCGATAAGATTTTTTTCTTTTGTATCATAAGATAAAGGGCTCTTATTAAGAGAAGTTGGTAATGATGATTGTTTTATCAAGCGCGATGAATCAGTTAAGAGATTAAGCGCATAAAAGTCATTTTTGACACCGTAAAGTCCTGGGGGAGTATGATAGGAAGGACGGGGTGGATTTTGGGCATTAAAGATCAGTGGAACAACATCAGAGGGCGGGGCTTGTAATTGTCCATCAGCGGCTATGGTTCGCCAAGGATTTTGTACTCTTGTTCTTTTTTCTCTATGTGTTGGGGTTGTGTTTTCAAAAGACCCTAATGTGATTAGTTTTTGTAACATTTGTGCAAAAAAAACAGAAAGAGGAAGATTAGACCATGTAGGATCAGGGGCAATATGAATGAGAATAAGTGTTCCTTTCCCACGCTTTGCTGCGGTAATAAGAGGGGTCCCATCCGAAAGGCTGAGCCATGTTTTTTCGAAAAGATCTGGGGTTGGTTCTGCAAGAATTTGTCGCGAGACAGTAACATCTTCTGGAAAAGGAAGATCAAAGAAAAAGCTATTTTTTGCAAAAGGGGCAAGTTTTTGTGGTTTGGTCCAAGTCATAATACTTCCAAGAGAACGTTGCCCCTGACGCAGCGGTACTGGAAGAAGATTATCGTAATGTTCTGCACTACTGAGTTTTTCTCCTGCAAAGCGGATGAGTGTCCCTCCTTTATTCACAAAATCAGAAAGCTTTTTTTCTGCTTTTTCAGGGATATTAACCATGTCGCCCATAATGAAAACAGATGGGTTTTGTTTAAGCAAAAGATCAATATCTGTTGAAAGTTCTCTTCCATCGGAAGTTATAAGCTGTGTATGACCTTGTAATGCTTTGATAATATAATAAAATGGAGAAAGTAAAGGCTGAGTCATCTCATTGGTATCTGGAGAGAGAAGAGCAACACGGCTTATCCTGTTATGGCTATCTACTAAGAAAGTTGCAGCAGCATGGTTTTGGTCATTGACTTTTATCCAAGCGATATCGTTGCGTAATTCAAGAGGGATATCAAAAGGAACAAGTGCTGTTGTTTGACCTTCAGAAAAATTTTTCGTAAATTGACCAAGAAGTTGATTGTTTGAATCGTAAAGGCTGAGTGTAGCGGGCGTTGTACCGTGTATGGTTGAGCGAATAATACGCGTGACCATGTTTCCATTATCATTTTTTATGGATGTTATGCCGGTTAAATCGGAAATATCGGCCAAATACCAAAAGAAATTTCTAGGTTTTAATTCTTCAAGTAAAGCAAAAGTTTTCTCATCTTCATTTGTTTGTAATCCATCGCTTAAATAAGCAATATCAAGAGGTTGCCCTTTGTTTATTTTACTGAGTTCTTTTAAGATATGCACACGGTTTACAGGCCAAGGACGCGGTTGCAAATGCATTAAATGCTGTTTTATAATCTTCGCTGGTTGGGGTTCCACATTGGAGATATCATTTTCAGCCGTTGCAACAAGGTAAATATTTTTTTGTTGTTTTTCTGCCTGTGCAAGGAGCATTTCAGCGATAGAGATACGTTTCTTCCATTCTTTTACAGATGCCCAGCCATTATCAATGATGAGCACAAGAGGTTGAGATCCAGAAAAGCTTATTGGCTTTTGATTCCAAGTGGGACGGGCTAGAGCTATGATAACCAGTGCGGCTATGGTTAAACGCAACAACAGCAACCACCAAGGAGTATGTTTTGTCGTTTCCTGCTGATGAGTTGGTTTGGGTAAGAAGCGTAAAGGAGGAAAGAGCTCTTTACGTGGAGATGGAGGGTTTAATCGCAACAGCCACCAAATGACCGGTAGAAACAAGAGCCCTAATAACAGAAAGGGAGCAGAAAAACTCAAAGTGCCCTCCTTTTTTGTAATGAAGAGTCATTCATTGTATTTGCAAGATGCAAAATGATTTCTGTTAAAGGTTGATCTGTCGTACTAACGTGATAAGACCACCCCTGTCGTGCACAAAAATTTACTAATTCTTGTCGACGTGCTTGATATAGCTTACAATAGCTTTTACGAAGATTTTCTGCTTTTCCAAAAATGTGTTTTTCTTTCGTTTCAGGATCAAAAAATTCTGTATGACCTGTGTAGGGAAAGCTTTCTTCCGCAGGATCAGAAATTTCAATTAAATGAGCTGTTACCTGTTTTGTCGATAAAGGAGTTAAATACTGGATGATTTTTTCAGGATGATCGAGAAAATCACTCATTATAATGGCATGTGAAAAGCGTGTAATCGTTGAAAAATCGGGGAATGAATTTTCATCTGAATGATTTTCTAAAGCAAATGCTATTTGTTCTACGACATTGGATGTCATTGTGGGGGGTACTAAGTTGGGAATAGCGATATGTTCGCCACACCGTGTCAGAAGTGATGCCAAGGCAAGGGTTAAAATGATGGCATGATTGCCTTTAGAGATTTTAGAAAAGCGCGAACAGTAATGCATTGATGGGCTCTGATCAGGCCAAAGCCAAACGGTTTGTGTCATTTGCCATTCGTGCTCACGCAGATAGGTATTTTCATCACGCGCTGAGCGACGCCAATCAATCCGAGTAATGGATTCTCCTTCCATATAGGGACGAAATTGCCAAAAATTTTCTCCATTACCGCGTTTGCGTTGCCCATGCCATCCGGTTATCAGTGTATTGGCAATATGACACGCTTGTAAAAGGAAATATGGCATTTTGCCATCATTCTTATACAGTTCTTTTGCCAGCGACAATGGAGACTTTTGTAAAACTTTTTTGCCAATAGCCATTTAAAAGGCATCTTTCACAAGGTTATTGATAATATCTTTTACGGTTATATCTTCAGCACGAGCAGAAAAATTAAGGGCCATGCGGTGTTGTAATACGGGATAGGCCAATGCTTCAACATCATCAAGTGAGGGGGCTAAACGCCCATAATAAAGAGCACGAGCACGAACACAAAGTGAAAGAGCTTGTGATGCGCGCGGACCCGGTCCCCAGGAAACATAAGTACTAGCAAGGCTATTGTTTTTATCAGGGCGTGCTGAGCGGACAATTTTTAAAATAGCTTCGATCACATTTTCTGAAAGAGGCATTTTGCGAACGATATTTTGAATTTTTTGCAATTTTTTAGCGGATAAAATTGCTTTTGCATTTGATTTTTTTTCTTTTGTTGTTTCCAAAATGATCCGCCGCTCTGTTGTAAGGTCAGGATAGTCAATATCAATTTGCATCAAAAAACGATCGAGTTGAGCTTCAGGAAGTGGGTAGGTCCCTTCTTGTTCGAGAGGATTTTGCGTTGCAAGAACATGAAAAGGTTGTGGTAAATCGTAACGGGTTCCTGCAACGGTCACATGATATTCCTGCATAGCCTGTAAAAGAGCTGACTGTGTGCGTGGAGAGGCTCGATTGATTTCATCAGCCATGAGAAGCTGCGTAAAAATGGGGCCTTGAACGTAGCGAAAAAAACGTTTTCCCTCTTTATCGGAATCCATGATTTCAGAACCGATAATGTCTGATGGCATGAGGTCGGGGGTAAATTGGATACGTTTTTCATCAAGCCCTAAAACGGCTCCTAATGTTTCCACCAGGCGTGTTTTTGCAAGCCCTGGAGCACCGACAAGAAGAGCATGACCACCGGCAAAAATAGCCGTTAAAGCATATTCAATGATATGACTTTGCCCAAAAATAACTTTGTCAATTTCTTGTTGTATAATATCTAATTCTTGGTGTGCCGTATCAATATCCTCAATAATGGCTTGGGCCTCCTGTTTGGTATTAACCTTTTTGACAGAATTAGATGCTGGATCACGGTGACTCATATTTTTTCCTTAAGGCGTTTGTCGCAAAGATAGTAATTTTCTCTGTATGATAACGGACATCTTATTGTTTGTAACAGAAAATGAGAAGAAAAGAAGCATCATAAGCTATTTTTTTCATATTCATATATAGATAGAAAAAAGTTTCTTTGAAAGAAAGAGGTATATTTTGTAAGGGATGTTTTAAAAACTTTGTTTTATGAAGAGAGTTTTTGAAAGTAATGAAGACAACTTTTTTGAAAGGTTAAAGGGTGAATATAAGGCAGAACTTCAAACAGGTTGCATGGTTACAACAAAGTGATATTCAAACACTTCTTCGTATTTTATCTTTAGAGGGGGAAGAGGCGCGTATCGTGGGAGGAGCGGTGCGCAATCAACTATTAAGGCAGCCTATTAGTGATATTGATATTGCGACAACCTGCTTACCGCAACAGATTATCGCACGTGTAGAAAAAGCAGGATTTAAAGCTATTCCTACAGGGGTTGCGTTTGGTACAATAACAGTGGTTGCGCATTCATGTTCTTATGAGGTCACAACGCTTCGCAGTGATATTGAAACAGATGGTCGTCATGCAAAAGTGGTATTTGGTCGTGATTGGAAAAAAGATGCCGAACGGCGGGATTTTACCATTAATGCCCTTTATTGTGATGCGGCTGGCAACCTTTATGATGATGTAGGAGGTTTGAGCGATATTGCGAACCGAACAGTTCGTTTTATCGGTGTTGCAGAAAATCGTATTAGCGAAGATTATTTGCGTATTTTACGTTTTTTTCGCTTTTTTGCATGGTATGGAGCGGGGCGACCTGATGTGGAAGGCTTGAGGGCATGTGTTCGTTTAAAACACGGTTTAGAAAAACTTTCTTCTGAGCGTATTTGGGCGGAAATAAAAAAGCTTCTTTTAGCTTCTGACCCAACACGTGCTCTTTTGTGGATGCGTCAAAGCAGAATTTTGTCACTCATTTTTCCTGAAACAGAAAAATGGGGCATTGATGCAATCCACGCATTGGTGAAAACAGAACAGGCTCTTGGTTGGAAAATTGATCCCTTGTTACGGCTAGAAAGTCTTCTCCCTCCTGATCCTGTGCGTCTTCATGAAATGGCAAAGCGTTTGCGTTTATCCCATAAGGAAACAACACGGTTAAAAGAATGGGCAGAGTTAGAAATAATAAGCCAAAACTGTTCTGCTCATTTTGTGCAAAAACTGATTTATTTTCATGGGCGACAACCGGTTTTAGATCAATTATCCTTATCTATTGCTGTATCACATGTCGATACTCTAGAAAAAAGCGAGGCTTTGCAAAAAAAAGAAAATTATCTCAAACTTTATCAGCTTGTTCAAAAATGGCAGATTCCAACTTTTCCCATTAATGGTAACGATTTAATAAAAAAAGGTTTTTCAAAAGGTATCCTTTTAGGACAAAAGCTTAAAGAACTAGAAATGATATGGATTGAAAATGGATTTTTAATGGATCGTCATGCTTTATTAGAAAAAATTGATTTATAATATGGGGTATAAGCGTACAGTTATTTTTACTTTTTAAGTTTAAATATTCATTTACAATAGTTTATCATTATTCATATGAAATAAGAACAGATTAAAGAGAATAATGATAACGGTTTGTATTTTTTATGAACATAAAGAGGAGGATGTTAATGCATTTTTATATAAAAGGTATTTAATCATTCACAGGTGGTGATATGAAATGGAGGTAATAGGCACTAAGGAATATTTATTTTTAATGGTAGGTGTTACATGCTTTAACTATATTTATAGGGTAGTTTATGAGCTTTTAGAGGCTTTATTCCAAAAGTATCGTTGAAAAGCATGCGCTTTTAAGATTTGTAAAATTTTTGAAAAATGTTTTTTTATTTATTAGAAAACCGGAGTTTATGTATTTTGATCATTCTATTAATGCTTTGATAGAATTTTTGTATTTTTATAGATTACAGTTTCCTTCATGATAACCAATTTGGCGCAATGCTTCTCCTGCTGTTATGGCTACGCTCATGGCGATATTGAGAGAGCGAGCCTGTGGTTTCATAGGAATTTTCAATGTGTAATCGGCAGATTCATGAACATAATCGGGGACGCCAGCTGATTCACGACCAAAAAGTAAAACATCATTTTTTTGATAGTCTATCTGCGTATAGCATTTTTTTGCTTTTGTACTTAAAAGCAAAAGACGGCGGTTAAAGTGTTTCATAGAGCTTAAAAAATGTTGCCAATCAATGTGTCGTTCTAAGGACGCATATTCGAGATAATCCAATCCTGCGCGTTTGAGATTACGATCCGATAGGTTAAAGCCTGCGGGTTCAATAATATGCACATGTAAACCAAAACAAGCACTAAGACGTAAAATCGTTCCGGTATTACCAGCAATATCAGGTTGAAAAAGAGCTATATGAAGTGTCATGTTCTCTGTAATATGATTTTTTTCAACTTTGTAAAGAAGTGCCGTAAGTTATTCAAAAAATATGGTCAAGAAATATATGATTTTTGTATTTAGTTTTTATGTACTTTAAGTTTCAGGAAAAAAGTGATGGCCAAAGATTAGTTTAAGATAAAAGGGAGTCTAATGATTCGGGATTCCCTTAAGGGCCTTGGGTTTTATCAGGTAAGGGAAAGATTTTGATTGATTGAATAGAAACAGAGATTTGAAATAAACCTAGGGTATTTAGTTTTCTTATTCACTTTATAGAATGATAAATTATCATTAAACTAGGTTTTGTATCTGTCATACAAAGAGTAGAAGTTTTTTTCAGAGGTATTTTTATGGGGTAGGACAATGGTGATTAATCCAAGCATTGTGCAATAGGAGAGGGTATGGTAAAAAGATGTTGTAGGAACGTGTCTCTTTGAAGTTAAGGCAATGGGTGAGCAGACGAGGCGGGATTTTCTCTTTTTGGTAACAGCTGTTGCAGGAGCAGTTGGAATGGGGATTGTTGCGTGGCCTTTTATCCGTCAATTGCGTCCAGATGAGGCTGTTTTGGCATCTTCTTCTGTTGAGGTTGACCTTTCTGGTATTGAAGAGGGCATGTCGGTAACGGTGAAATGGCGTGGGCAACCTGTTGTTATTCGTAACCGCACTGCAAAAGAAATTGCTGAAGCGCGTGCTACAAAATTGAGCCTTCTAAGAGATCGTCAAGCCCGCAATCCTAATCTTGAAGGTGAAGAAGAAGCGACAGATTTTTCACGTTCAGCAGGTAAAGGGCGTGAGAATTGGCTTATTCTTATTAATCTTTGTACACATCTTGGTTGTGTAACACTTGGCCAATCGGGACGATTTGGTGGATGGTTATGTCCATGTCATGGGTCTGTTTATGATACAGCTGGAAGAGTGCGTTCAGGACCTGCTAATTATAACCTCGCCATTCCACCTTATCAATTTCTTTCCGATACTTTACTGAAAATAGGATAAAGTGATGGCAAAATTTCCTCCCTATTTTCCTAAAACTGCTCTTGCTCGTTGGTTTGATAAACGTTTGCCTTTCCCTCGCTTTTTTTACAATACATTTGTTATTTTTCCTGTACCGCGTAATCTTAATTATTTTTATACATTCGGCGGTATTTTGACCGTTATGCTTTTATCACAGCTTTTGACAGGTCTTGTCTTGTCACTGCATTATGTCCCGGATGTTCATTTGGCTTTTGAAACGGGTGAACGTTTTAGGCGTGAAGGGCAGTTTGGTTGGCTTTTTCGCCCGTGGCATTGTGTGGGTTCGTCGTTCTTTTTTATCGCTGTTTATATTCATTTAGCCCGTGGACTTTATTATGGTTCTTATAAAAATATGCGTGAGATGGTTTGGGTTACAGGCATGTTTATTTATGTCATCATGATGGCAATAGCGTTTTTTGGTTATGTCCTGGTTTGGGGGATGGTGTCTATTTCTGCTGCTTCAGTAGTTGCTGGACTTTTGAAAGCCATTCCTTTGGTGGGAACATGGTTGCATGAGACGCTTCTTGGTGGTTATAGTGTTGGACAACCAACATTGAACCGTTTTTATGTGCTTCATTACTTGTTGTCATTTGTTTTGCTTTTTTTCGTGGGGATTCATATTTTTGCAATCCACCAAGTTGGGCAGGGTAACCCAACAGGTCTTACAATACAATCAGATGAGGAAACTGTTCCTTTTACACCCTATGCGCTTATCAAAGATATTTTTGCCATTACTGTTTTTCTCGTCTTTTTTGCTTGGTTTTTGTTTTATATGCCTGATTATATGGGACAGGCTGAAAATTATACTGTTGCTGATCCTTTAAAGCCCCCCCTTCGCGTGGTTCCAGAGTGGTACTTTTTGCCTTTTTATGCCATACTGCGTGCCATCACTTTTAATATTGGTGTTCTTTCATCAACTTTTTTAGGAGTTGTTCTCTTAGCTGGTTCGGTTTTCATTTTGTTTCTTGTTCCATGGTTAGATCGCTCTAAAATATGTTCAGCAAGGTATCGACCTGTTTATAAAATTTTCTTTTGGGCGTTTATTGCTGATGTTGTGTTTCTTGGCTATCTAGGTTCAAGGGAAATCAATGATAGCATTCTTTTATGGACGCAATTGGCGACCGCTTATTATTTTATATTCTTTCTGATTATTTTGCCGTTCCTTCCTCTTTTTGAAAAAGGGCGTCCTCTTCCTTCTTCCATTACTGAAGATATGAAACAGAAACAAAATAAACTATGGTAAAAGCTTTTATCAGATTGATGATTATAGTTGTGATAGGCTTTCCTTTTCACAGTTTTGCTGGTACTGTTTCTGATAAAGAGGAGGAATTTGTTTCTTTTCCCTTACATGTCCCCAAAAAACAGGAATGGAGTTTTTCAGGGCCATTTGGCATTTATGATAAAGCACAGTTGCGACGTGGATTAAAGGTTTATAAGCAGGTTTGTGCTAGTTGCCATGGGTTAAAATATGTAGTTTTTCGCGATTTAAAGGCTCTTGGCTATGATCAAGAACAGATTAAAGCTTTTGCAGGGCAATATGAAGTGCGCGATGGTCCTAATCGAGAAGGGCAGTTTTTTAAACGCGCTGGGGTCTCAACAGATTATTTTTCTTCTCCTTTTACGAATGAAGAAGAAGCAAGATTTATTTTAAATGGCACTTCTCCTCCAGATTTATCATTAATAGCACGTGCACGCGCCGTATCTTTGCCATTTCCTGCTGTTATTTCTGAGGTGCTTACTCATTATAATACTGCTGGTCCAGATTATATTACAGCTCTTTTAACGGGATATCAGGAAGCTCCAGAAAATACAAAAATCGTTGATGGTTTTTGGTATAATCCTTATTTTATTGCTAGTAATTCTTTAGCTATGGCACCTCCCTTGAGTGATGGTGTTGTGTCTTATGAAGATGGAACTCCAGAAACTGTTGAACATTATGCACGCGATGTTTCTGCATTTTTAATGTGGGCTGCTGATCCTCATATGGAAATTCGTAAAAAAACCGGTTTTCGTGTTATCTTATTTTTGATCATTTTTGCAGGGCTTGTTTATATTTTAAAAAACCGTATTTGGCGTAGTTTAGAAGAAAAATGAAAGGAGAAGGTAAAAGACTACAAGAAAAAAATTATGAGACTGGTCTTGAAAGAGTATAAAGAGTGTAGGGAACAATTCTGATTATGATGCATTGAGTTTTTATAAAGTAAAAGCAAAGTAAAAATGGAGATGTTAAAATGAAGAAAATTGTATGTACTATTCTTATGTCAATTTTGATGGTTTCTAGTACTTATGCTCAGTCTTTTGAAGTACCTTCTAAACCTGAAATAATTTCTGCAACGGGTATTGTACAGGTGGGGATCGATAAGTCTGTGCGTTATGTAACACCTTTAGCAACAGATTTTGTTGCTTCCAGTCTTATAGGCGCCAATGTCTATAATATAGAAGATGAAAATATTGGTGAAGTAAAAGATATTATTTTACGTGAAAATAATATTGCGGGGTTTGTGATTGCTGTTGGCGGTTTTCTTGGCATAGGGGAGAGTTATGTAATCGTTTCTCCAGAAACAATCCAGATGACAAATGATTATGGTAAGTGGAAACTTATTACAAATGCCACAAAGGATTCTTTAAAAGACGCTCCAACATTTAAATATGAAGGGCATTGGGCACGCTAATTTCGTGTTTCCATTGTCTACAATTAGAACAGTTGCTATCATAACATGTGATGGCACTGTTTTGTTATATAGAGCGTTTGAGAAATGTAAAAACTTTAGGCAAGAAGCTCTTTTTGTTTTTTTAGAACTCAAAGGAAAATTGAGATTAGATCTTAATGATTTTGATAAGGTAAAGGAACGAACAGTTTCAATTTTTTTTGAAAGAAAAATACTCTATACGTTTTGTGCATCTTAAAAATACTTCAAACAGAATATTAATCCTTAAAATTTTATAGAAAGGATATCTGTAAATCCTATCCCCATTCTTTATTTGCTTAAAAGGCACAAAACATTAAGAGAGGACGACTATTTAAGTGTTATGTTTAAACAACATAACATCACCGTCTTGCACAATATATTCTTTACCTTCATCACGGGCTTTGCCTGCTTCTTTTGCACCGTTTTCTCCCCCTAAGGTAATATAATCTTCGTAGCTGATAGTTTGAGCGCGAATGAAACCACGTTCGAAATCTGAATGGATAACACCGGCTGCTTGGGGAGCTTTTGTACCACGTTTGATCGTCCATGCGCGTGTTTCCTTCGGACCACAGGTGAAATAAGTAATAAGATCCAGTAAAGAGTAGCCAGCACGAATAAGGCGATTTAGACTTGGTTCAAAGAGCTCTAAAGCATTAAGATATTCTAAAGCTTCTGTCTCATTAAGTTGCGTAATTTCAGCTTCGATAGAAGCGGAAATGATAATGCTTTGAGCATTTTGCTCTGCTGCCATTTTTTCGACCATTCGTGTAAAGTTATTTCCATGAACAGCGTCATTTTCACTTACATTGCACACATAGAGGACGGGTTTAGAAGTGAGAAGATTTAAGTTCTCAAGGATGCGGCGTTCTTCAGAAGAGATATCTTTAAGCAACAATCGAACAGGATTTCCCTGTTGCAAGATATTTAATGCTTTTTCCATAACGGGTAGAATTGTGAGAGCTTCTTTATCTTTTCCAGTGGCTCGTTTGCGAATTTGTACGGTTCGTCTCTCAAGACTTTCTAGATCCGCCAGCATGAGTTCAGTTTCAACGGTTGTGGCATCAGAAAGGGGATCAATGCGTCCTTCTACATGGGTTATATCATCATCTTGAAAACAGCGTAAAACGTGAATAATGGCATCAACCTCACGGATATTGGCTAAAAATTTGTTCCCTAAACCTTCGCCTTTTGAAGCGCCGCGTACAAGCCCTGCAATATCAACGAAATTAATGCGTGTAGGAATAATTTCTTTTGAACCTGCAATTGATGCAATTTTTTCCATTCGTAAATCTGGAACAGCAACTTCACCCGTGTTGGGTTCAATGGTACAAAAAGGATAATTGGCCGCCTGTGCAGTGGCTGTTTTTGTGAGCGCATTAAAAAGAGTTGACTTTCCAACATTAGGTAATCCGACAATACCGCATTTAAAGCCCATGAGAATCTTTCTTTTCTATTGATTTTATGGTCAAGATAAAAGTTTTTTATAGCACATTTTCAGAAGAGTTATAGTCTTTGTATTGTGATAAGTTGGAAAAAAGTCTACAGCAATGAATAATTTGCTTTTTTTACTTTTTAAAGTTCTTCTTAAAATTGATAATTAAGAAAACTTCGAGTTAATGTTAATAGTGTGCTAAGTTTTTCATGGTACGCAAATCTGCGTAAATAATTAATCGGAGAAAATAGAAGAGTGTTATCTCGTTGTGCCTTTTTAATTGCAGCACTTTTAGCTTTAGCTGGATGTGCTACAACACATCAATCAGATATGTCATCAGCTTCTTTTCAACAAGCTCGATACATTCCACCAGAAATACAGGCTTTGTACGGTCCTGTAACGAATGAAACTTATCCGTTACCTGCTGTTGATCTTGCAACAATTGATCCAAAGTTTTGGCGACAAGAAGTGATTTATTATACATCTTATCCACCTGGAACATTGGTTATTGATACGCAAGAATGTTTTCTTTACCTTATTGGTGAAAATGGAAAAGCTTTACGCTATGGGATTGGGGTCGGTAAGGAAGGTCTAGCATTTGAAGGTGAGGGGGTTGTACAGCGCAAGCGTCGCTGGCCAAATTGGGCTCCTACTGCAGCAATGATGGCTCGAGAGCCAGAACGTTATGGGCATTTGGGGAAAGGAATGCCACCAGGACCCGATAATCCATTGGGCGCACGAGCACTTTATCTTTTCAAAAATGGGAAAGATACACTTTTCCGTATTCATGGCTCACATGAATCTTGGTCAATAGGGCGTGCCATCTCAAGCGGATGTATCCGTTTGCTCAATCAAGATATTATTGATCTTTATGATCGTGTTCCCGTTGGTTCGCGCGTCGTGGTGTTACAAAACAATAGGAGTGTGCCTACAGTTTACAGTCAACAATCAAATGGCTACGATCCGCTAGAGTCAACCATTCAGCCAAATGATTTTTAATTTTAGGGAGAAGATTGGAAAGAACCATTTGAGTATTTTGGTTTGCTGTTCAATCTTCTCTTTCTCACAAAAGAGTATAGATCTTTCTTTTTCAAGAGTTTTTATCCGTATACCTTTCCAATTTGTGAGGTATAAGCCAATGGTCTTGATTGTTTCATTATCAATAGACTTGAAATGAATCTCATGATATCAGGTATTTTTATTTAGCTTAAAAAAATTAATTTTATAAATCAATATATTATATAAAGTTTCTATAGAGAAATGTTGATTTTACCGGTGAGAGAAATAAAAGGTTAGAGTAAGTTTTTATTTTTTATCGTTTGTGAAACTTCATTCATAAAGAGAGATTTGTCACCTTTTATAAGGAGAGCAATATTTTTTGCAATGGTATCTAAGAGAGGGAGCAACCATTCTTGATCAGATTTGGTAAAATTTCCTAAAACATGATGATGAACAAGTTCTTTGCTTCCAGGATGACCGATACCTATACGTATGCGACAATAGTCGCTACCACAATGGGCATCAATAGACTTAATACCATTATGCCCATTATTTCCTCCTCCGATTTTTACACGGACTTTTCCCGGTGACAGGTCTAACTCATCATAAATAATGATCAAACTCTTTAAATCTAATTTATAAAATCGCAAAGCTTCACCAATAGCTTGCCCCGAGAGATTCATAAAAGTTTGCGGTTTCATAAGAAAAATTTTCTCATTATTTATGAAACCGCTAGAGATTTCTGCTTGAAACTTTTTCGACCATGGAGAAAAAGAAAAAGACTGATAAATAATATCAACAGCCATAAAACCGATATTATGGCGGTTATTTTGATATTGCGAACCAGGATTACCAAGACCAGCAATAAGCCACATATGTACCTTCAGTCAAAATGTGAGGGGAGTATACGTCTCATAAATTAAGGCGGGAAAAATTCCCGCCTGTTGAGTTTTATGAAGTTTCCGCCTCGTCTTCATCCTTTTCTTGTTCGGAAGTTTCATCACTGACATCTACGCTTGCAGGCGCTGCAATGGTTGCAATGGTAAAGTCCCGATCTTGGATAATGGGTGTCACATCTTTTGGCAGTTGCACAGCTGAAATATGGATAGAATCACCAATAGAATAGCTGGAGAGATCAATTTCAATGGCTTCAGGAATAGCATTTGCTGGAGCGGTACATTCAATTTCATGGCGAACAATATTGAGGACACCACCCTTTTTAAGTCCAGGAGCTGTATCTTCATTGAGGAAGTGGACAGGAATATTCACTTCTACAACAGATTTTGCTGAAATGCGTAAGAAATCGACATGGAGAGGAAAGTCACGCACAGGGTCCAATTGGTAATCTTTTGGCAAGACCATAATTTTTTTCTTGTCGAGAACAATCGTTGCAATGGTGGTCTGAAAGCCACCGGCTTGGATTTTGTAGAAAATTTCTTTATAGGGAACTGTTATTGCCAAAGGAGGTTGTTTTTCACCATAAATGACAGCAGGGATAAGACCGTTGCGGCGAAGTTCACGGGAGGACCCCTTACCAACCCGCTCGCGTTTTTCGGCCTTAAGAGTGTAGCTTTTACTCATAATTTAAGTCCTTTTTACATGATTGGAGATCCTTCAAAAACAATAACAGTTTTTGCATGGATATGAAGATATGCGCTAGAAAACAGCGATTGCTCCATTCTGCGTTGCCTCCAAGGGTGTCTACGCAGAAGTTTGTTCTATAATTCAAACTCTACACAGATGCAAGAGTTGTGGGAAAAATCGATGATTTCTACCGTTAGAAAGGAGGAAATGTTACAAATTGCTACGCGGATGGAGAATCAACCAATAGGCGCTAATATGTTTAAAATCAAACACTGGAGATGTTATGAAGGTTGAGATTGCCTTGGGTGAGATGTCAGAGAGTCGTGCTTTGCATAAATCGATGCCAGCGCTTCTTGATTTGGAAGAATTATTGGCGACACGTCTTCTTGTACAAGGTAATTCCGGTTCAGGGAAATCACATCTTTTACGCCGTCTTTTAGAACAAAGTGCTAAGTGGGTGCAGCACTGCGTGATTGATCCAGAAGGCGATTTTGTCACTTTGGCCGATAAATTTGGTCATGTTATTGTAGAGGCTCAACGCAGCGAATTAGAATTAACGCGTATTGCTCATCGCATTCGCCAACATCGGGTTTCGGTGGTATTTAACTTGGAGGGCTTGGATACTGAACAACAGATGCGTGCTGTGGGGGCTTTTCTCGGGGCACTGTTTGATGTGGAACGTGATTATTGGTATCCTATGCTTGTGGTGGTTGATGAGGCACAAGTGTTTGCTCCAACTGCGGCAGGAGAAGTTTCCGATGAAGCGCGTAAAATTTCTCTGAGTGCTATGACAAATCTTATGTGTCGAGGACGTAAACGGGGACTTGCTGGTGTTATTGCAACACAACGTTTGGCTAAGCTTGCCAAAAATGTTGCTGCTGAAGCTTCAAATTTTTTAATAGGTCGGACTTTTTTAGATATTGATATGATGCGTGCGGCTGATCTTTTGGGGATGGAGCGTCGTCAAGCGGAAATGTTTAGAAATCTTGAGCGGGGACATTTTATTGCTTTAGGTCCTGCTTTATCACGACGTCCCTTGCCAATTATCATTGGTTCGGTTGAAACTTTAGCACGCTCTTCTAGCCCTAAATTAATGCCACTTCCAACAGAGCACATAGATGCAAAAGAACTCGTTTTTACGGCTTCACCAGAGGAAATTTTAACGCCATTTAAACAAATACGAGAGCCTGTGAGAGAAAAATCAATGCACGAGATGTTAGAGGAGGTGGTGCATAAAAAACAAGAGGACTTAGAAGAAAATCTAAGTTTATTTCCTGAACTTTCTGATGTTGAGCGTAATAGTCAAGCAGAACATGTTATTCGGGAAATTCTTGAGGATCCTGAGGCTTTTTATCGTTCAACAGCGGTGCTTTATCAAGATTTTTCGGTTCGTTGCCGTATCCATGGTATCTCTAAGGTTCCTTTTAATCTCTCACAATTTCGGCGTAAATTGGCGATTGCTCAAGCTTTTGTTGATGAACAAACAGCTGTAAGTGAACATTGGAAACATATTTTGCAGATATCAGAAAGTCTGGAAGATGATGTTCAAGGAGTCTTCTTAAATGTGGCACAGGCCGCATTGGACGGAAAGCCATGCCCATCCGATGCATTTTTAGCCCGTCTTTATGGGACACACTCTTTAAGCCGCGCACGTCGGCTTTTAACCTATTTTGAAGAGCGTGGCCTCATTGTTATCCATACACATTTTAGTGGTCAACGCATCGTTGCATTCCCTGATCTTGGCGTCGAAACGGCACCAGGGGATCCTAAAGCACCCCTTTAACCAAATAGGCTTGAGACAGATTGTTCTGCTGCTGTTCTAGCGATTGCCTCGCCAATCAGGTCGGAAATCGGTAAAACACGAATATTATGGGCTTTTTCAATGGCCCCTGTCGGCATAATCGAATCTGTAATAACCAATTCTTTCATTTCTGAGTTAGTAATACGCTCAATAGCATTTCCAGAAAGAACACCATGTGTGATGTAAGCTGTGACACTATTAGCACCGTGTTTTAGGAGAGCACTTGCTGCATTGCATAGTGTTCCACCGGAATCAACAATATCATCAAGCAAAAGACAATCTTTTCCAGAGACATCTCCGATGATATTCATAACTTCTGATTCACCAGGACGTTCGCGACGTTTATCAACAATAGCGAGCAAACTATTTAAGCGCTTAGCAAGAGAGCGAGCGCGTACAACCCCCCCAACATCTGGTGAAACAACAATAACATTTTCAAGCGAGTAATGCATTTTGACATCGCGAGAAATAACCGGAACAGCATAGAGATTATCTGTGGGAATATCAAAAAAACCTTGAATTTGTCCGGCATGAAGATCCAATGTTAAAACACGGTGGGCTCCTGCTTCGGTAATCAGGTTGGCAACAAGTTTTGCAGAAATCGGGGTGCGTGGTCCAGGTTTACGATCTTGGCGCGCGTAACCAAAATAGGGGATGACGGCTGTAATACGACGCGCCGAAGAGCGGCGAAGCGCATCAATCATAATGAGCAATTCCATCAAATGATCGTTGGCTGGATAGGATGTGGATTGTAAAACAAACACATCTTGTCCACGGACATTTTCATGTAATTCTACAAAAATTTCTTGATCAGCAAAGCGTTTCACGGTTGCTTTGCCTAAGGGAATATTTAAATAATTTGCAACATCTTCAGCAAGGCGTGGATTAGAATTGCCGCAGAAAAGCTTCATAGTGGAACCTCTGAGTCGTCACGGTAGAATATGATAAGTTTTTTAACTTCTTATTATCAGATTGCAAGGATAACAATTACAAAAACTTTACAATTTTATCTTTATCTTATAAAAGAGCTCTGTGTTTTATTTTTTCTTTTATTCTATAAAACAATGTGGATATAGTTTTCTGTATAAAAGGAATAAAGCAAAGTTCATGTTTAAAATTGTTTTAATTTTAGCCATCACAGACAAATTTTGGAGAATAAGAATAGTTAGTTCTTTCATACTTTAGTTTGTTAAGAAAATATTTTTGATAAAAAGCACAATGTTTGAGAGTGTTTTTTGTTTCACTGTGAGCAAAAATTTTGCTTTGCAGTTTTGCTATTCTCTTTAGATGAAAAAAGCCCTATTCATCTCGTTAACATAATCGCAGAAAATTGTCGTCCATCATCCGGTTCATTTCGGAGCGTTGCACGCCGATAGGAGAAAAAACGCTGTTCATCTTGGTAGGTGCAAAGTTCTAAACAAGAAGCACTAACCCCTGCTTCTTTGAGTTGATTGAGATTGAATGCCCACAGGTTAAAGTGAAAGTGATTAACTTTATCTGTTTTTAAAAAATATTTTTGAAATTTACTCTCGCACTTAATAAATTGGTGGTAAAATTCGTCTGTGACTTCGTAGTGGCAAGGACCAATACAAGGACCAAGAACTGCTGTTATTGATTGTCTTTTGGCGCCTTGTTTTTCCATAACAGTAATTGTTTTTTCTATAATTCCCTTTAAGCTTCCTTGCCAGCCAGCATGTGCTGCAGCGATGACACCGGTTTGTGGATCTGCCAATAAAACGGGGCCACAATCTGCTGTAAGAATGCCGATGACGAGTCCTGGTATGGTGGTAACGAGAGCATCTGCTTTGGGAACTTCACCCATAAAAGGTTGATTCACTACGATAACTTCAGAAGAGTGTATTTGATTGACAGTGATTAAATTTTGTACCTCAACACTAAAGTAATCGGCGATCAAAAGGTAATTTTGCGCAGATTGATCATTTAAATTTTGTCCAACATGAAGGCTTGGAAAGAGACTTTTTGAAATACCGCATTGGCGTGTGAAAAAACCATGTTTTATCCCGTGCATGTGTAAGGCAGAAAGCTCTTTTGCAAGGATAGGAGGTGAGATAGGCTTCATTAAACTTCCTCATAAAGATGGTCATTTCCAAGGAGAGAATGGTGTATGAAATGCGCGTATTTGTCAATATTTATGGGCATCAAAATTTGGGAGGTACAGGTATGTTTTTATCACTCATATGTAAGACTTTAAATAATTTTCCCATTTGATCTGGGCCAGCTAATCGCTCGACATCTTGGCGGATTTTGTGTTGTAATGGAGCATTTTTATTCGACCCAAGCTGTTGTGCGCGTTCTAGCAGTCCCATTTTTAAAAGAAAGTCTCCTTGTTCTAAGATTTCAATAAAACAGCCTTGTTCAAGGGCTATATTCTTTAAAAAGGAAAAGTCCACATGGGATGTTAAATCATGTTGACCTGGAGCCTCAAAAATATCACGAAATTTATGTCTTGAGAGTGCTTGTAGTGTATCGCCAAAGGCAAGATCTCGAGCACCATAATCGATGAGCAAAGCAGAACCTTGTACTTGTACTAAACGCTTGCTGATTTGTTGTATCAATTGATGGCGTGAGGGTGCATGTTCAAAAATTGTGCCATCAGGCATTTCAGAACAATAGGATTGTAAGCAAGAAGAGGAAAGTTTATGTGGGGCGGCAATAAAGATGAAATCTCCCTCTTCATTGACTGTAATGCGGCGTTCTCTCCATTCTCCATTGATTTTAATATATTGATTGATGGGGAGTGTGTCTAAAAACTCATTCGCAATTAAAAAAAGTGGTTTTGAAGGAATTTGGTCAAAACTCTTAATGCTATGGATTTTTTTTTGATAAGGTGAGAGACATTTCTTTTGTTCTTTTTTGAGCTTTTCACTTACTTCAATAAGAAAGATTTCAGCTGCATTAAATGCGGTTGAGGATAATTTTTGCATGGTACGCAAAATGTCACTCATTAAAGTTCCACGTCCTGGGCCTATTTCAGCAATAATGAAGGGGTGAGGGCAACCATGAGCTTTCCAATTTGCAAGAAACCAAATGCCAATCATTTCTCCAAATAATTGGCTTATTTCAGGGGCTGTTATGAAGTCACCAGCGCGCCCAAAGGGCTTTTGTGTTTGATAATAGCCAAATTGAGGGTCTGTGAGCGCTAACGTCATATATTGACTAACAGGGATTGGACCATGAAGGGCAATGATTTTCTTAATTTTTTCTTTCAGGGTGGACATTTTCTGTAGATTTGTCTTTGCAAGCTTGAAAAAGGAGATAGCCCCCTAAAAGGAGCATAGGAAGGGATAGAGCCATACCATAGGTGAAGCCAGTAGAATGAAAAAGCCTGGAAAACCATTCTGGATCTTCTTGGGGAGCACGGTAAATTTCTGAAACACTACGTGCTATTGCGTAACCTATAATAAATATTCCTGATACGGTGCCAGAGCGTTTTAATGCTTTGAAAGCAAAAATCACAGTGGATAAGATGACAAAAAGAAGAAATCCTTCCATGAAGGCTTCATAAAGTTGGCTTGGATGGCGTGGTAAATAGTAAGGGTCTAGGGGAAAACAAACTGCCCAAGGCTGGGCGGTAACATTGCCCCATAATTCTTGGTTAATGAAGTTGCATATCCGTACAATACCGATACCAATAGGGGCACCGGAAGCAATGATATCAAACATTGCGCGTATCTTGATATTATTTTTACGGGCAAACCAGATCATTGCAATGATGATGCCAATGAGTCCGCCATGAAAGGACATTCCTCCATCCCATACTGCGATGATAGCGCTTGGATGGCTAAAATAATAAAGGGGATCCCATACAAGCACTTGTCCTAAGCGTCCACCAACAACAACACTGATCGCAGACCAAACAACAAAATCCCCTATCTTTTGCTTATCCATAGGAGGTTGTTTAGCGGACCATAGAGATTGTTTTTCTAATAACTTCTGCGCATACCACCAAGCAAAAAGAATGCCCACTACATAACCAAGTCCATACCAATGAAGAGATAAGGGACCTAAACGGACAATTACCGGATTAAAAAAATCTGGAAAAGCAATGGCTGGACAGACAAGATTGTTCATGAGTTAAGCATTTTTTCTTTTAGGTTATATGATGGTCAGGAATGACAGATGAATGTATAATGGTCAAGCGGGGAGAGTGGTAGATTTCCACTGGTTTCTCCTGTTAAAATTTTATGATGGTAAAAAGAGTGTAAAAGACTTAAAACAAAATCTGCATGGTAGGGCAAAATTTACAGGGCAAAAGGAACAAATACAGTATCTAAATGTTATGAAAATACGCTATAATGCGTGCGTCAATAATTTAAATTTAAGGAAAAACATTATGCGTAATGGATCAAACCGTATTCTTGATGAATTGGCAAAATTAGCAACAGATGCTGCTGATATTGTGCAAGGTATACGACGTGAAGCTGGAACGGCTTTTCGTTTGCAGGCTGAAAAAATAGCAAATAAACTTGATCTTGTTTCACGCGAAGAATTTGAAACCTTTAAAGAAATGGTGCTCAAAGTAAATGCTGAAAATGCGGATGTAAAAAAACGTCTTGATGATCTGGAAAAAAACACAGACACGAAAGAAGTAAAATAATTTTTATTAGAAAAAATATCCCCAATTTTTCAGTAGGATTCCTGAAACTAAAAAATGCTTAATCTTGAGTCTGTTAGAGGAAAGTATCCATTTATTTTTGTTCGTCTTTTGTGAAAAAAGACATTTTTTTAGATCGGGGGATTGGCGCTGTAAAATTGTATCAATACACTGAAAAAGCTTGATGATTCGTTTTATGATTATCAGGTTCACTTTTGAAGCGTGATTGAGTTTCGAGTACTTGTGTACTGTCGATGTTTTTAATGTGTATTTGTTTGGTGTAAAGGCTTTGATTGTAACAAAATGTTGTTACAGTTGAGGTGGTTTGTATTCTGTTGAAATGTTTTTAATATGATTGAGGATTATAATGAGGCTTGCATTTTGCGCCACAGAAAGAGAAGAGCATCCTGTTGACTTTATTGAACAGATTGCTTGTAAATATGATTGGTCGTTTGAGCGTGATGCACAAGATGAAATTCGTGTTTGTGTAGAAGGAAAACGGACCAATTATCGCCTTGCGTTTTCATGGATGGAAGAGCAGGAAGCGCTTCATTTGGCTTGTGCATTTGATCTTTCTATTGAAAATGCTCAAACGGCAGAAATACATCGCTTATTGCTGGCAATTAATGAAAAATTGTTACTGGGGCATTTTGATTATTGGCGAAGTAATAATTCGGTTATTTATCGGCAAGGGCTTTTACTGGCTGGAGGGGTTCATCCATCTCATATACAAGTTGAGACATTGTTGATACACGCACTAAAGGTCTGTGAAAGCCATTATGTTGCATTTCAGATGGTTGCTTGGCGTGGCGAAAGTGCTTATAAGGCACTGCAATATACTTTGTTTGAAACTGTAGGAAATGCCTAAATTACGACAGTTTGTTGAGTGTTTTTTTTAACGATTTGTGAAGTTTTGCTTATAGGGGGATATCAATAATAGCGCGCAAGCCCCCTAGTGGGCTATCTTCTAGTTGAATGTTTCCTCCATGGCTACGGGCTATATCTTGGGCAATAGAAAGGCCAAGTCCCGTTCCACTTGCATCTTGGTTCCTTGCTTTGTCGAGTCTAAAAAATGGTTTAAAGACTTCTGTACGCATATTTTTATGAATTCCAGGTCCATCATCGTCTATCATTAATATAAAGGATTCTTGGTAAGATATAGCTGTCAGTTTAATAGTGTTGGCGTAGTAAAATGCATTTGAGACAAGATTGCTTACAAGGCGTGTGAAGGCGCGGGGACGTACTTGTATTTGTGTAGGACCTTCAATGGTGTAGGAAAATTGACGTTTGTGAAGATGTGCATCGGTGGAAAATTTTTGCATGAGAGTGTTTAAATCAAAGGTTTTAACGCTTTCATTTCCTTCACCACGAGCAAAAGCAAAATAATCTTCTAACATGTTTTGCATGTCGCTTATATCTTGCTCAAGGGGTTTAATATCAAAGTCAGTATTTGCTAAGGCGAGCTGAAGTTTAAAACGTGTGAGAATCGTTCTTAAATCATGGCTTACACCTGAAAGCATCATGGTACGTTGTTCAATTTGGCGTTCAATACGTTCACGCATGCGTAAAAAAGCAATGCCAGCACGACGGACTTCATCTGCTCCTTGTGGTTGAAAGCCCTCAGGTAAAGGGCGACCACGTCCAAAACTTTCTGCTGCTTCAGCCAATTGTTGAATTGGCTTGATTTGGTTGCGCAGAAAATAAATCGCTATCAGTAATAAAAAAAGCGCTGTTCCTACCATCCAGCTTAAAAAAATAGCAGTATTGGAAGCATAGGCTTGGCTACGTGGTGCAAATACGCGTAAGATACCGTGTCCAAGGTGGATGCGGATTTCGACAAGATCAGAATCGCCTACTGTATCAATCCAGAAGGGACGATTAATTTGACGGGTGATTTCTTCACTGAGAAAATAATCAAGAATTGCGAAAAATGGTTTCGGACCTGGTGGAGGAAGAGGGGAAGGAGGTAGGAGAGCTATGTTTAATCCCATACGTTGTTGTGCAATACGTTTGATGTCTTCGTAGTTATCTTGTTGCGGATATGTTTCAATGATATCGATAATAGCTGAAATATCATGGACAACAGCGGTAGAAAGGCGCTCGGTCACCATTTGCCAGTGACGTTCCATAAAAACATAAGCAATCACTGTTTGTAGGAGGACCATGGGAGCAATAATGATGATCAAAGAGCGCGCATAAAGCCGTTTTGGCATCTTCTTTGTCAGCCAGCGGACAAATTCTCTTACAGGTGTGATCATACTATGCTTGTTCAATTGAAAGTTTATAACCTATTCCTCGTACGGTTTGGAGCCATATCGGGAGTGCTGGATTTTCTTCGATCTTACGGCGAAGGCGGTTGATTTGTACATCAATTGCACGTTCGCCAATATTTTTATCATCCATTGCAAATTTATGGCGTGGAATGATATCTCCTGCATTTTCGGCAAAAATAACCATCATTTTTTGTTCGTTATCTGTCAATTTAATAATTTCTCCTCCTTTCTTGAGTTCGCGCCTTGCAATGGAAAAGATATAGGGTCCAAAAACAATTTGCTCGATTTTAGGTTGTTGTAGTGGAAAACCACGTCGTAAAATGGCATTAATGCGAAGGAGAAGCTCACGAGGGTCAAATGGCTTAGCAAGATAGTCATCAGCCCCTGCTTCTAGTCCATGGATGCGATTGTCTGTTTCTGACAAAGCTGTGAGCATGAGGATAGGAACGTCTCTTGTTTGACGAAGTGAGGTGGTGAAATCAATGCCGTTTTGTCCAGGCATCATGACGTCAACTATAAGAAGATCAAAATCTAAGCTTGCAAGTTGCCGTTTTGCTTCATCAGCATTAGCTGAAATTGAAACACGAAATCCATTTTTAATGAGAAATTGCAATAAAAGATTACGAATGCGGGTGTCGTCATCAATCACAAGAAGGTGAGGAGCATCATCACACAAAACTTGAACGTGATCGGTCATTCTTCAAAACCTTAACAAAATGGTGTTTTTATAAAGTTCAAGTTTACATAAGTTGCATAAAGCTGTCGAGCAAGCTATTTTACTCTGTAAAGAAGAAAATTCTCTCTCATAAAGTTGAAAAAAATTTACTTTGAAAAGGATATGATGAGCAATTTTAGTACACATATTATTCCGGTTACACCTTTTCAACAAAATTGCACTTTGCTTTTTGATAATGAAAAAAAAGTGGGGGTTTTAGTGGATCCTGGTGGTGATTGGCTTCAAATTCAAGAAGTTATCCAAAAGATGGGCGTTGTCGTTGAAGCTATTTGGATAACACACGGGCATTTTGATCATGTGGGAGCAGCAATGCAAGCAAAAGAAGCTCTTGGTGTTAAAATTATCGGTTCACATCAGGGTGATAAACCTGTGATGGATGCTGCGTTTGAGAGTGCAAAAAGCTACGGTATTACTGATGCACGCAATTGTGTCCCTGATCAATGGTTGGAAGATGGCGATACTCTTCGTTTTGCTGAACATGTGTTCACTGTTTTTCATACACCTGGTCATTCTCCTGGTCATGTCATTTATTTCAATGAAAAACAACGTTTTGCTCTCTTGGGTGATGTGCTTTTTCGTGGTTCTATTGGACGGACGGATTTCCCTTTCTGTTCTCATGAAGCGTTGATGAAATCACTTCGAGAAAAAGTTTTGCCTTTAGGCGATGATGTCCGTTTCATCTGTGGGCATGGACCAGGTAGTCACTTAGGCTATGAGCGGCAATGGAATCCTTTTCTTCAAGAACTCAATGCATAACGAAAAAAACACTTTCAAGTGTTCTTTTCGTTACTTAATTTTTTTAGCAAAGTGTAACGGGAATTAATTTAATGGGGCATAACAAATATATTCTTGGCCATCACGCCCCCGAAAAGTCCCTGTTTCTGGATTGAACGAACGGTATTTTTTCTTGCAATATTGAAGCCAATTGTGAGTGTCTGATTGCTGAAGGGGCTGATATGTTGTTGATTGAACTTCATAAATAACCTGATTTTGTAGAACTGGTTGATAGACGACTTGAGGAACCTCTTGATAAATTACTTGGGGATGTTGTGGGTTTTGATAGATGATTTGTGTTTGTGGCTGTTCTGGTTTTTTGAAAACATTATTAAGAACTACACCTGCAGCAAAACCAAGAATGCCTGCTGCTAAAGCCTCTCCTGAGTTGCTACGCGTTTTATAATGTTTATGGGTATGATGATGATGGGTTGTCGTGTTGCGTTCACTATAATGATATGTCCTGCGCTCAAAATGACGATGTTCACCCCCTGTATAGGCTACATGTTGAAGAGGACGACGATGAGGAGAAGAATGAGAAGAGAAGTGGGAATCAAATTCTTTCTTCATACGATTCATGCGATCATCTATTTCCTTGTCTACACTCCTCATATGATCATTTATTTCTTTCTCTACACTTTTCATATGCTCATCTATTTCCTCTTCTATACTCTTCATTTTCTTCGTGGTAGTCTTTTCTTCATAACTCCATGAGGTATCTGCAAGCGTTGTGCTTAATGGCATAAAAACAGTTACATTTGTCATTGCTGATAATACCGCTAATTTGATTATTTTTTTCATAGCGATGCTCCTTATGTATGTAAATTCGCATTTTTCCCCTATTTTAAAGGCGTCAAACTGAACACAACCTGAACGGTTTGTGATTTGTTTTGATAAAACGAATAAAAAGCTCTTTGGGTGAATATGAACATAAAATCATGACAAAAGTTTGCTTTAGAGAAATATATTCTGCTTATTTTCATTTATAATATTGTATTGATCGTTATTAATTTTTTCTTTGTGAATAAAGTGTTATGTAAAATCATCCTTTTTAGCTTTCTTTTATTTTAAAAGACTGCAAGAATGAACGAAAGCAGCATGAAAAAAGAGAGCATTCTTGCTATCGGGTGATTATATTGTCATGATATAAGTCTTATTTATTTGCACCTTTCATAAGAATATTCTCTTGTGTTATGGCATATGGGGAGTTTGGGAGATGTGAAAGAGATATTTTTTGATTTGGTTGTTACTGCTTTAAAGTTTAGAAATATTTTAGCTAGATGTATGGCCTTCTTATAAAAAGATCATTATGAGAAATATTTTCTTACACTATTTCTTTTTTACTTTGTTTGCTTAATTGGAGCAGTATTGATATTGAGATTATTCATTTATGGAATGGTGTTATTTATTAATGATATCTTATTAAGATATTAGAGAAAAAAGATTTATTTTGAAAAGCTTAACAGCTTTAGATTATTGATTGAGTTAACGTTTTCTTGTGTTTCGTGTTGTTTTGTGAAAAGTATTTTTTTGAGGTCTTTTTTTTACTTTTCGATTCTCCAAAATCCCGGTGTCGATTGTTGTCCCCATGTGATCAAGATCTGGCTTTGCAAAACGATTTGCTTGCATCATGGGTTCATGGATGGATTGTTCACTATGATGTGTGAAAGGATCGTCTGCGATTGCGAGTTCCATTTTCTGTAATTGTTTTATTTCATCACGCAGTCGTGCTGCTTCTTCAAAGTTTAGATCAGCGGCTGCTTGACGCATTGATTTTTCGAGATGTTGAATATGGGTTGTTAAATTATTGCCAACCATATTATTTTGCTTGATAAAATTGGTAAGTTTTTTAGGAGTATGGTGGTTTTCTCCCCCTGAATTGAGAATATCGTCGATATTTTTTTTGATACTGGTGGGGGTGATATGGTGTTTTTCATTATAGGCTATCTGTTTTTCTCGACGTCGTTGTGTTTCTTTTAAGGCTCTCTCGATAGAGCCAGTAATGGTATCAGCATACAGAATAACGCGTCCATCTACATTGCGTGCAGCGCGTCCGATGGTTTGGATGAGCGAGGTTTCAGAGCGTAAAAAACCTTCTTTGTCGGCATCTAGAATGGCAACAAAACCACATTCTGGAATATCTAGACCTTCTCGAAGCAGGTTAATACCGATGAGAACATCAAAGGTACCAAGCCGCAGATCGCGGAGAATTTCAATACGCTCTAATGTATCAATGTCAGAATGCATATAGCGTACCCGAATGCCTTGTTCATGAAGATATTCTGTCAAATCTTCAGCCATACGTTTGGTCAGTACAGTGACTAAGGTACGGTAGCCTTTTTGAATTGTTTTGCGAATTTCGTTTACAACATCATCGACTTGGGTTGAGGCTTTACGTACTTCTGTTGGTGGGTCAACAAGCCCTGTTGGGCGAATAATTTGTTCAGCAAAAATGCCGTGAGATTGTTCTATTTCCCAGCGTCCAGGTGTGGCAGAGACAGCAATGGTTTGTGGGCGCATAGCATCCCATTCTTCAAAGCGCAAAGGGCGATTGTCCATACAGGAGGGCAGGCGGAAGCCATATTCTGCTAGAGTAGCCTTTCTGCGAAAGTCGCCTCGATACATACCACCAATTTGAGGAATTGTTACATGGCTTTCATCGATAAAAACAAGAGCGTTGTTTGGAATATATTCAAACAAGGTTGGTGGTGGTTCGCCAGGCTGTCGTCCTGTTAAATAGCGTGAATAATTTTCAATTCCGGCGCATGAGCCGGTCGTTTCTAACATTTCTAAGTCAAACATTGTGCGCTGTTCTAAACGTTGTGCTTCTAAAAGGCGTCCTGCTGCGTTCAATTCATCAAGACGTTGAACCAACTCAATTTTAATGGCTTTCATGGCTTGATTGAGTGTTGGCCGTGGTATGACATAGTGTGAATTGGCATAAATTTTAATAGATTGAAGAGCTGCTGTTTTTTGTCCTGTGAGAGGATCAAATTCAGTAATTGTTTCTACTTCATCGCCAAAGAGCGAAAGTCGCCAAGCACGATCTTCAAGATGGGCAGGAAAAATTTCGATGGTGTCTCCTCGGACACGAAAAGAACCACGAATGAAGTTTATGTCTTGTCGGTAATACTGTTGAGAAACTAAATCAGCTAGGAGTTTTCGCTGATTGAGTTTATCTCCTTTTTGTATTTGTAAAGTCATGGCTGTATAGGTTTCTACCGAGCCAATCCCGTAGATACAGGACACAGATGCTACAATAATGACGTCATCACGTTCTAAGACAGCGCGTGTTGCAGCATGACGCATACGGTCTATTTGTTCATTCGTAGAGGATTCTTTTTCAATATAGGTATCAGAGCGTGCAACATAGGCTTCTGGCTGATAATAGTCATAATAAGAAACAAAATATTCAACAGCATTATGAGGAAAAAAGCTCTTAAATTCTCCGTAAAGTTGTGCGGCAAGCGTTTTATTGGGGGCTAAGACGAGAGCTGGGCGTTGCGTTTTTTCAATGACTTTTGCCATTGTATAGGTTTTTCCTGAGCCAGTAACCCCTAAAAGCACTTGGGTCCGTTCATTTTTTTCAATTCCCTCAACCAGAGTCTTAATGGCTTGTGGTTGATCTCCCCCTGCTTTAAAGGATGTTTCGAGTTGAAATGGAATACCACCTTCAGATTTTTCAGGACGAATAGGGCGGTGAGGTGTCCATAATGCCCCATTCTTAAAAAGAGGATTACCTGAAGCAATAAGAGCAGAAAGAGCTTCTACAGTTGCAGTAACACCATTTTTCATTGTTGTATCCTTTGATAGAAAAGTTCTGGTGATTTTAAAGGGAATACTAGTTTTTACAATTTCATTACGATAGCAGCAAAATGTTATTGCACAGGTTTGTTGTGGTTTACTGACTTTTTCATGAGCATATTAATAAAGTTTTTTGTGAGATGAACTCTTCAAAATGTTTCCTTGGAGGAGACATATTTATGGTCGCTCGTGGGACACTATTGCATTCTTGCCATGATGATCTTCAAGAAGGCATAAATTATCATGGCTGTTATGGAGAATAATCATGTACGGCCTGTTTTGGAACTAAAGACATTGTGTAGGTGTGATAAAGCTCATTGCCATCTTTAAATGAAAGATAACGAGATGATACCCAACCTATTTGAGCGTTGTGTCGGATATGGCACCAATTTCCTTCACAGTTTTTAACAAAAACCAATTCTCCAGCAGAGATTAAGCCGCAAACTGCATACTGAGTGCTGGGTCCTGTTCTAAAATTAAGATTTGTTGTCACAAAGGCATCTGCTGCTTTAGATGTTGTTGTGGCTAAAAAGAAAGAGCCAAACACAAAAAAAATGACGATTTTTTTCATTTTTCTGCAAAAAACTTTTTTAAAAATTATCCTTCTCTCTTTAACATTTCATAGGGTTTCTTTTTCTAGACTATGATAAAATAAAGAAAATTACAATTCTTTCTTCTTTATGAGATTTTAAGGAGGAGAGCGAAGTTTAACGTTTTAAGCACCAAAATGAGATGTTTTAAACACTATTAGTGCATGTTTTGTTCTCTTTATTTATTTTTATATGGAAAACAAGGATACAGTGCTATATAATGGAAAAGATCGTAGTTTTCGGATTCCAAAAGTAATTTTGGAAGCCGTTTTTTGTGTTTTTATTAAACCTTCCGTGTAATAGAAAGGGACGGATTATGGAAAAAGTTCCGATGACTACAGCTGGCTTTGAAAGTCTTAAAGAAGAGTTGCGTTGGCGTCAACAACAGGAACGTCCACGAATTATTGAAGCAATTTCTGAAGCGCGTGCCCATGGTGATTTGTCAGAAAACGCCGAATATCATGCTGCTAAAGAAGCACAAAGCCATAATGAAGGTCGTATAAATGAGCTTGAAGATTATATAGCAAGGGCAGAAGTTATAGATGTGTCTCGTCTTTCAGGCGATAAAATCAAATTTGGAGCGACTATTAAACTTTTAGATGAGGATACTGAAGAAAAGAAAGTGTATCAAATTGTAGGGGATCAAGAGGCTGATGTAAAGATTGGTAAAATCTCTATTTCTTCACCGATTGCACGTGCACTCATTGGCAAGCGAGAGGGGGATGTAATTGAAGTGAATGCCCCCGGTGGTGCGCATAATTACGAAATCATTAAGGTTCAATACATCTAAATATATCAATAGTTATGCGTATGTCTTTGCAAGAAACTGAGGTTATTGCTCCTCACTTTAAAAAACGTTTGTCCGGTGTGACATCTACGGTTATTCAACTCGTTCCATTGCAGCGAGAACAAGGGGTGCGTATATCTACTTTGGGGTTTGGGCTTCCAGAGAATTTGCCAGCTCTTGGTTTTCGGGACCTTTTCGGACTTTGGAAAAGTCCGAAAGGTAAACCGTTTCGTATTTGGCATGCAAGGCGCAATATTGAGATGCTTTGTGGGATCTTTTTGCGCGATATCTTGAAAATGAAGCTTAAACTTGTTTTTACATCCGCTTCTCGGCGTAACCATAAGTCTTTTACCAAATGGTTGCTTCGGCGTATGGATAGGGTGATTGCTACTAGTGTACCGACAGGGTCTTATATAGAAGTGCCCTATAGAGTTATTATGCATGGTGTGGATGTTAGACGTTTTTCACCACCTAAAACTCTTGATGATTACTTTTCTTCAACAGGACTTCCTGGAAAATATGCTGTTGGGTGTTTTGGTCGTGTGCGTTATTTAAAGGGCACTGATTTGTTTGTGGAGTCAATGATAGCGTTGCTACCACGTTACCCTGACTGGACAGCACTTATTGCTGGTCGAACGACAGAACAACATTATAAATTTGAAAAAAAATTACGCCAAAGGATTGCTGATGCCGGTTTAGAAGAGCGCATTATTTTTCTTGGTGAGCTGCTTAATACACCTTTGTGGTATCGCCGCTTGTCGCTGTATGTAACACCTTCGCGTTTGGAAGGCTTTGGTTTGACGCCCTTAGAGGCAATGGCATCACAGACAGCTGTTGTTGCGAGTGATGTAGGCGTTTTTAAAGAATTGGTGGTAGAGGGAACAGGAACAGTTGTTAAAGCAGGAGATGGTTTGGCTTTAACCGCAGCAATTGAACCCTATTTTGCTGATGTAGAAAAAACATTGGCAGCTGGAAAGAAAGCGTTAACCCACGTCCGTACGCATTTTCCTTTGGAAAAAGAAGCAAGCGAAATTGAAAGTGTTTACGAAGAACTGTTTGCGGAAAAAATACTTTAATATTATATCGAAAATCTTCTTAAGCAATGATAAAAAATGCGTTCCTTAAGGTTATTTTGCACTTATCAAGAAAATAGCTCAAAGATATAAATGTTATTTTATAAAATTTATTTTGTCTTTAGTTGAATGCTATAAGAATTTTTCAAAATTTGGATAAAAAAGATTAAAAATGTATACGCTTGAGAGCGATATGAGACTTATATATGAGAAAGCATACGAGAAGAAAGCTATTTTTATTCTCGTGATGTTTTAGAATAAGAAAACGATTCTTCACCTCAAATCTTATAGATCTATGGACTATCTTAACAGTTTTGTACTGATATTTTTTTGTTTTGTAAGACTTAAATAGAGAACAAAAAAGTGTTTTCTTCTCTTAAAAAAGATAATGATGGTCTCTCCATGGATAAAATAGTTATACATAATTTTAATAAATTCATAATAAAACAAATCTAAGATATAATATATTGATTCATATAGATAATCTACCTTTGCAATTTGAATAATATCTTAAGATTTTTACATGTCAAAGTTGTTGCTATTAAATCAATGAGAGCTGTCTTCTTACACATCAAAATTGGAAGATGGCATTGGTGGATAAAAATTATTAAAGGCAAGCTATAAAGATGACTTTTATACATTGTTTGAAATACAAGCTGTTGCAACCTTGACAGAAAGGAAATAATATAGTGGTGTTAATTTATATCTTTTTTGTGGTACCGACTTGCACCTTATTATTTAAATAAAAGTAATAATGCCCATTTTATACCTTTTGTGAGGACTTCCGTGAAATGGGGGAGGTGAGTACCGTGAGGTATTTTTTATAAGACCATGACTTATTAGAGAAAAACATTTTTATCATCAAATATTCATATTTTTTGCGTGAGCGATTATTCGTAAAAAAAGATGTTCTATGGATCCATTTTGTTTGGTAAAGAAGCTCAAGAATGTAATGTAAAGTAGCTATACGTTATGGCTTTGAAAGCTGTTGGCACTTAATTATTTATAGGATATTTAAAATTTTATGAAATCTTCCGATTGAAGATTGAATATTATTCTGCGTATTGTTCACGCCTTTTTATCTTGTCAATTTTTTATCATAGTAGAATAAAGTACTCTATGCATTAGAATTATTCACGCCAGAAAGCGGGAATAAAAAGGACGAATATTGTTATGATTTCAAGGCGTCCAGCTAACATTAGAAAACTTAAAATCCATAAAGCATTATCGTTGATTGTAGAGAAGTTCCCAATGGGACCAATAATATCTCCAAAGCCTGGTCCAACATTTGAAAGTGCTGTTAAGACTCCTGTAAAGGCAGAGGTAAAATCAAGACCGGTTGTAAGCAAAAGTGCAGTGCCAATAACAAGGCAGAACATATAAAGACAGACAAAAAACAAAACGGCTTGAGCAACATCGTTTGATATATTTGAGTGATCGTAGCGCGCTTTTACAACAACATTAGGAAAAAGAAGTTTTTCTATATTTGTTTGTGTAATACGCCAAAGAATAATGAGGCGATTGATTTTCATGCCACCAGAAGTAGAACCAGCACACCCGCCTGTAAAAGAAACAATTAAGAAAATTCCAAGCGCAAAGGGCCCCCAAAGTTGATAATCTTCAGCGCTGTAACCTGTGGTGCTAATAATGGATGTGATATGAAAAATGACATCAAGAAAAATCAAGTGGAAAGCGCGATGATCATGAAACCGTAGCCACGCTGCTAAAGCAAAGCTGAAAAGGATAACGATATGCAGAAAAACAATCACTTGTGGGTCAAGGAAACGTTTTGAGTGTCCAGGAAGGATTAATTTAACATAAAGTACGAAGGGTAAAGCAGAAAGCAACATAAAGATTGTTGAAATAATTAAGATGGCTGGTGTATCAGAAAAATAGCCAAAAGAAGCATCATGCGTTGAAAAACCAGCAGTTGCGACTGTACTCATTGCATGGTTAATGGCATCAAATAAATTCATGCCCGCAGCAAAATAAGAAAGCATACAAGCCAATGTGAGTCCAACATAAGCAATGATAATTCCGTTAGCAATTTGATTGATGCGAGGCAATATTTTTTCAGATTTATCAGATGATTCCATATGAAAAAGCCGCACGCCACCCACACGGAGTGAAGGCAAAAGTAAGAGGGCTAAACCGATAAAACCAATGCCCCCAATCCAGCATATGAGAGAGCGCCATAACAAAATACTTCGCGATAAATGATCAAGACCAGAAAGGACTGTGGAGCCTGTTGTTGTAATTCCCGAAACAGATTCAAAAATGGCTCCTGCTAGAGAAATGGGAAGAGAGGAAAGATAAAGAGGCAAAGCACCTACAATGCTTCCTGTAAGCCAAAGACAAACAGTGAGCATAAAGCCAAGTCGTGCTGAAAAACGACAAGTAGCCCCCTTCGTTGCTAAAAGAATTAGGGTTGCTAACATGGTGGTTATGGCACAAGAATAGAGAAAGATTATCCAATTACGGTTATTGTCATGCAAATCCACCAAAATTGGCAAAAGCATTGCTCCTCCCATGATCAACGCAAAACGTGCACAGACATTGATAATAAACTGAAAAATGACCGTTCCCTATCTTTATATCTCTTTTTACTATGGTTTTGTGCTCATAAGAATTTACGTTCTTTTCTTTATAGGATAAAAATTAACCTTTAACATTAGTATGCTTTGATGAATTGATAACCAGACCTTTTCATAAAACTTGAAAAGAAGTATATATAACATAATTGAGCCTATTGAAAAATATTTTTTAAAAGACTTACATTCCATTAGAATTTATAGAATTATTAAGTTGTAAAATAATTAAATTGTAAAAAATAAAGGGAATTTAATGGAACAATCGCATATTCGTCTGCTGATTATTGGTTCTGGTCCAGCTGGTTATACAGCGGCGGTTTATGCGGCAAGAGCAATGCTCCAACCGGTTTTAGTGACAGGCTTGCAGCAAGGGGGACAATTGACAATCACAACGGATGTGGAAAATTATCCAGGTTTTTCTGACCCCATTCAAGGACCATGGTTGATGGAACAAATGGCAAAACAAGCTGAGAATATGGGGACAAAAATTGTCTATGATACGATTACAAAAGCAGATTTATTGAATTATCCTTTCGTTTTATATGGGGATTTAGGAACACAATATTCTTGTAATGCACTGATTATTGCAACAGGAGCCCAAGCGCGCTGGCTTGGTTTAGAAAGTGAACAGACTTTTATGGGCGGTGGTGTTTCTGCTTGCGCTACATGTGATGGCTTTTTTTATCGGGGTAAGGATGTTATTGTTGTAGGGGGAGGAAATACGGCCGTTGAAGAGGCCCTTTATTTATCGCATATAGCAAAAAGTGTAAGTGTGGTTCATCGGCGAGAACAGTTTCGGGCAGAGAAAATTTTGCAAGATAGGTTACTTGCTTGTAATAACGTACGTGTTCTTTGGGATCATGTGGTCGAGGAAATTGTGGGGCTCCCAGCTCAGGGGAGAAAGGGCGCTGTTGTAACAGGGGCACGTTTGAAAAATATTAAAACAGGTCATGAGATGAAAGTGGAAGCAGAGGGAATATTTATTGCCATTGGGCATGATCCTGCTGTTTCTCTGTTTGAAGGGCAACTGAAACAAAAACGAGGCGGCTATTTATGGACAAAACCGGATTCAACAGCAACAAGTATTGCTGGTGTTTTTGCAGCAGGAGATGTAACAGATGAAACATTCCGCCAAGCTGTAACAGCCGCAGGAAGGGGATGTATGGCTGCATTGGAAGCTGAACGGTTTTTAGATATGCTTAAGCGTTAATAATTCATTGAGAATATAGAAAATTTAGAGGCAGGATTAATTGTGGCGCCACCGTTGGATTGGGATAAATTAAGGGTTTTTCACGCAGCAGCAGAAGCTGGATCTTTTACACATGCTGCTCAAAAGCTTCATTTATCTCAATCAGCAGTTTCTCGACAGGTATCGGCTTTAGAACAAGAGGTTGGGGTATCTTTATTCCTGCGTCATGCGCGTGGTTTGATTCTTACAGAACAGGGAGAAACTCTTTATCGTACGGCTCATGATGTTTTGATGAAACTTGAAAGTGTACGTTTGCAATTAAGTGAAAGCTATGCAAAACCAACGGGGCATTTACGTGTGACCTCGACCTTTGGAATGGGGGCTGGGTGGATTGCAGAGCGTATGCCAGAATTTCTTAGTCTTTATCCTGATATGCAGGTTCAGCTTTTACTTTCTGATGAAGAGCTTGATTTGACAATGTGTCACGCAGATTGTGCTGTTCGTCTCCATCAACCCCAACAACCCGATCTTATACAAAGAAAACTCTTTACAATTCATATGCATGTTTATGCTTCGGAAAAGTATATTGCAAATTATGGAAAACCGGAAAAATTGTCTGAGCTCGATGAACATCGTATTATTTCGTTTGGTGAACCTGTTCCTCCTTATTTGTCTGGTTTAAATTGGTTGGAAAAGGCTGGTAGAAGTGATGGATCATTGCGTGTTTCAGTCCTACAAATCAACAATATTATTTCAATAAAGAATGCACTTATGCGTGATCTTGGGATTGCTGTGTTGCCTGATTATATCGTCAATAATGATGAGCGCTTGGTACGTCTTTTTCCTGATATGGTTGATATTCCTTCTTTTGATACTTTTTTTTGTTATCCTTATAATTTAAAGAACTTGGCAAGGTTGAATGCTTTTCGAGATTATATTTTTTTAAAAGCCCGTCAGTGGTCTTTTTAATATTCATGCCTTAATTTATAAGCAACAATTAATTGTTTTGCACCTTAAGGCTCTCCATAATATTCGTTTGTTTCAAATTTTCCCACATTGAATCAATAAAATCATTTGTTGCATGATGCTGTAAGTATACAACTTATCGATTTATAATAATATAGCGTTATTCATATTGAATTAGAAGCTTGAGTACCTTAAGCTTCTTTCATTCCAAATCTGTTTATATCGAATCAATCAACTCATTTACGAGCACATCATTAAGCGGGTAAGACACGTGGATAAAAATTGTACAAAAAAGCATGCCTTTTGTGAACTGCTTCAAGTACCAAGGACTGTCGAAATACTTAAGGCTGGTAAAGTGTTGTTTAATAGTGGCGGTTTATACTCCTACACAAGTGTAAAGATAGAGGAATTTAAAGGCCTTATCGTTATAACATTCACACGGCGCTATCGTGAGATAGGAGGTGAGAGTCTTGAGAGATGTCTCTTTAAAACAAGTGTGCCTGTTATCCTACAATAATTTTTTTGTTAGAGGTTGTGGTTACTTTTCTGATAGCTGTATGTCAAAGTATATAGAAAAAATAAACTTGAAACTTGTTTGTATGGGTTTCACTTTATTTTACGGGATTAGCTTGCTGAAAAAATCGATACCTCATAAGGTTGCTCAAACCATTTTAGCTCATACGGTGGAAGGCGTTTGTGTGGATAAATATTTTTACAAAAAGGGATAAAGCGTCTTTTATAAATGCGTTCAAATATGAAGGCTATTATAACATTAAAAATTAGACAATCGTATGAGGATGATCTCTTCCTATTTAATTAAAGAGATACAAGATTGAAAAAATAAAGCTATGTGTTTATTGCATAGCAGATACGCTTAAGTCTTTATTGTGCTTCTAATTATAAAATGACATACAATGTTATCTCTTGATTATGTTGCCTCCCATTGCATTTTCTTGAGTGTTCCCTTATGAAGGTCTGTCAGATTGATTTTATCTCTGAGGATTTTCTAAATTTGCCGGACATTTGTCCGGCTTTTTTTTATTCCTAAAAGAGCACCTAGAAATTGTGATGCATGGGAAGATGGATAAGAGAAAATTTCAAAACTTATGAATATCCAACAAATTTTTTTAGGTATATTAAAGCTCAACGAGGAATTTAAGAGAGGTTTATTCTATTGTACCATAAAAACACTGTCTTTAGGAGCGTGATATAAAACATGTAAAACTTTATACATGAAGTGTTTTTTTATGAGAGTATGAGGATGAATAGTAAAAGATTGTCCATAAAACCTATAAAGTTAATCAAGTGGTTAATAGCAAAAACTTAAATTGAACTATTTACACAACAGAGAAGATAGACTCTTCTTCATTTTCTGGCAAAAAGAAAGCTGAGAAATAGAAAATGTTTCATTATATAGGGCGATTATGTTGAAAAGTACGAGGTCTTTTTTAGTGTTCTAAATTGGATAGAGAAGGAAAATTTTATTAATTTATGTGCTTATTTAAAGAAATATTGTTCAATGTGTCCAAATGTTCTGATACCCGTAAATAGTATCACGTAAAAGTTTTGATAAAATGGTATAAGATTCTCTATATAACTATTTTTACACTTATAAAAAAGCAGATTGAGTATATTCATTCTTTATCAGCTTTCAGTCAGGTTGTTTTTACCTTTGAGAAGGGGGATATTTTTACTCCTTTCTTTAGTGTTTTATAACACATTAACCTTGCTTATTGATATGTAAGACAATGATATTAAAGGATCTCAGATAGGAAGATTTGAAATAATAGAATCTTACAAGAGGATAATTCAATTTAAGAATCCAAAAATTATTATAAATCAATATTTTTCTGTATATCATTTACTGTAACTTAAGTGATTATAAAGTATAATATGATTTATATTGCGCCTAGAGAAAATAAAGAGAATCGAAGTTCAAATCAGTTCATTTTCGTAGGAGGATGAAAGGTCTCTATAGACTTTCAAATTTGCGAGAAAATATTATACGACATAAGTTTTTCTTGGAAGACTTTGGTTTATAATTTCTTATATGAAACATATGTCCAAAAACAATAAAAACAGCTAAATTTTTTAATGTATAAGGATGTCTATTTTCTAGAAATCTCTCTTTATATGGAAAAATATTGATTATAATTCAACTAAAACTTGCAAGAATAATGCTTTTTGCCTATAAATGAAAATAAAATATAGATATAATAAGCTTTATCCAAAATTCCATTTTTTATCGTATATTTATAACAACGAATGCATCGCCCCTTTTTAAGTGAGAAGAGGACAAACAAGATAATTTCTTAATGTGGATTTCTTCGCTAAGCTTGAAATTTATATTTTCCGATAGAGAAAGCTCACCAAGTTTTTCATCTCTCATGACAATAGACTGATTTATTTATTTAATCACTGAACTTTTTTGATTTTTATCTGCAGCTTCTATTTTTTCGTTATGTTTATTCATGAATATTTTTGCTGAATCAATAGGCTTTGTCCTTAATATATTTTATTGGATAGATTGATATTCGACAAAAACAATCACAAGAGATGAGGTTAAAAATTTTAAATTAAACTATTACAAAAACGTTGGATACGTGTGCAAGCTTCTTCAAGTAATTTTTCTGATGTTGCATAGGAAATACGAAAAGCTGATCCAAGTCCAAAAGCAGACCCTTGGACGACAGCAACAGCTTCTGTTTCTAGAAGTGCTATAGCAAAGTCTTCATCATTCCTAATACATTGGCCGTTTGGTGTTTTCTTGCCAATAAGTTCTGCGCAAGAAGGATAAACATAAAAAGCACCTTCAGGTGTTGGACAGTGAATGCCAGGAGTTTGGTTTAGCATGGAAACAACGAGATCACGGCGTACTTGAAAAATACTTTTATTTTTAGTGATAAAGTCTTGAGGTCCATTGAGTGCTTCGACAGCAGCCCATTGTGAAATAACACTCGTACCAGATGTTTGCTGACCTTGAATAATATCCATCGCTTTAATGAGTTCTTGTGGGCCACCTGCATAACCGATCCTCCAGCCCGTCATCGCATAGGCTTTGGAAACACCATTCATTGTGAGTGTACGCTCATAAAGCGCTGGTTCTACCTGAGCGGGAGTAACAAAGGTAAAACCTTCATACGTGAGATGTTCATAGATATCATCGGAAAGGATAAAGACATGAGGATATTTTACTAAAACATCTGTGAGTTTTTTCAATTCATGATATGTATACGCGGCCCCTGATGGATTTGAAGGAGAGTTGAAGATAAACCATTTTGTTTGGGGGGTAATGACCGCTTCTAGCTCTTGTGGTTGGAGTTTATAGGAAAATTCGGCTTTTGTTTCTAAAAAGACAGGCGTACCATCGTTAAGTGCGACCATTTCTGGATAACTCACCCAATAAGGGGATGGAATGATGACTTCATCTCCTTTATTCAAAGTTGCCATCAATGCATTAAAGAGAATTTGTTTTCCACCGGTCCCAACAATAATTTGTTCTGGTTGATAAAAAAGGTCATTTTCCCTTTTAAACTTTGCAGAAATAGCTTGGCGCAATTCTGGAATTCCAGATATAGGAGGATATTTTGTTTCTCCCCTTCGAATAGCTTCAATGGCCGCATTTTTGATGTTGTCTGGGGTATCAAAGTCTGGTTCTCCAGCACTTAAAGCAATAACATTGCGCCCTAATGTTTTTAAGTGACGTGCTTTTTGAGAAGCAGCAATTGTTGCAGAAGGTTTGATACGAGACAGCTTGTCGGCAATAAAAGCCATAATTTAAAATCCTTATATTATATCAATAAATGATCATTGCTTTAAGAATATTCTATAAGAGATTATATTGTATGCAATAAAAAACTTCTAAAATACTCTGATATGGGTTTTTATATTGTTATTTTTTGAGAATTTTGACAGAAATTCTTCTCTTAAGGATTATACAAATATTAGAGGAAGGATAGGAATATTTTGATAAATTGTGCAAAATAGAGAAGCAGAGTTTTCTTTTATCAAGATCAATTTTGCTTTACACAAAATAAAAAAAATCTTCGTCGTTATAGACGAAGATTTTTAAAAAGAATATTGCAGAATTTAAACTTTAAAGAGCTGCAAGGTTGCCAGCGGCAAATTTTCCTGAACGACGATCTTGAAGAACATCATAAGAAATTTTTTGCCCCTCATTAAGATTGGTAAGACCAGAACGCTCAACGGCGGAAATGTGTACAAATACATCTGCACTGCCATCACTAGGCTGAATGAATCCGAAACCTTTTGTTGTATTAAACCACTTAACTGTTCCTGTAGACATAGGAAACTCCTTAGATATATAATTATATTGTATACTGAAGCTATAATTCTTCAATACGGTTGTAGATCGAAATTAGGTGGGAGAAGTTTCGTCAAAAGTGCAGAACGCACAGGAAAGAAAGTCACGTAACCGAAAATTCGATAGAACTCGTATAAAAGCCTTTAGCATAAAAAGCAAGCTTTAATTGCTATTTTATACAAAGAAAAAATCAAGAAAGACTATCAAAAAGCGTGAGCTTTTCCACATAGCAAGAAATTCAGCTGAAATAACTTTGCAGTGAACGTACTTCGAGGCACTTTTTTTTGAGTGCTTTGATCGCTTCTACGACAGCTTCGGCTCCGGCTATTGTTGTATAATAGGGGACATTTTGCATGAGTGCTGCATAGCGCAATGATTTGGAATCTGAGATGGCACTGGGCGTACTGGTTGTATTAAAAATCAATTGAATTTGGCGATTACGAATAGCATCTTCAATATGCGGGTGCCCTTCCAGAACTTTGTTGATTTTTTTTGCCACAATATGATGTTCAGTGAGAAATTTTTGTGTTCCACTTGTGGCAACAACAGAAAAGCCAAGCTCTGTTAAACGTTTTACAGGGTTTAAGATACGTTTTTTGTCTTCATCTCTTACAGAAACGAATAAAGTTCCCTCCTTAGGGAGTTTTACACCAGCTCCAAGTTGTGCTTTAGCAAAAGCAAGTGCAAACTCATAGTCAAGTCCCATAACCTCACCAGTTGAGCGCATTTCTGGACCAAGAAGTGTATCAACACCTGAAAAACGGGCAAAAGGAAATACGGCTTCCTTGACGGCAATATGGTGTTTTTTCTGTGAAGAAGGTAATCCACCATAAGCTTGGAGAGCATTGTGCAGCGTTTCTCCTGCCATAATACGTGCAGCCATTTTAGCAATAGGGCAACCAATTGTTTTTGCAACAAATGGAACCGTCCGTGAAGCACGGGGGTTGACTTCCAAGACATAAATAGTATCATCTTTAATGGCATATTGTACATTCATTAAGCCACGAACATGAAGTGCTTGTGCTAATGCTTTTGTTTGGCGCTCTAATTCAGCGACGATGCTCTGTGAGAGCGTATGGACTGGTAAAGAACACGCTGAATCACCGGAGTGGATCCCTGCTTCTTCAATATGTTCCATAATTCCCACGATCAGTGTTTCTTTGCCATCACACAGACAATCAACGTCTACTTCAATGGCTTCTGTTAGATAAGTGTCAAAGAGAAGAGGATTTTTACCAAGCAGTATATTGATTTGTCCTGTTTTATCGTTGGGATAACGAGCTTTGATATCTTCTGGAATTAATTCAGGAACACTTTCAAGTAGATAATTTTGCAAGCTTCGCTCGTCACGGATAATTTGCATAGCACGCCCCCCCAAAACATAAGAGGGACGTACAACCAATGGGAATCCTAACTCATGGGCAATGAGGCGTGCTTGCTCGATAGAGTGGGCAATTCCATTCTTAGGTTGTGTTAAGTTAAGTTTAAATAACAGTTTTTGAAAGCGATCTCTATCTTCTGCTAAATCGATGGCGTCAGGTGAAGTCCCTAAGATGGGAATATTGTGTTTTTCGAGAGCGCTTGCCAATTTCAATGGTGTTTGTCCGCCAAATTGCACGATGACTCCAACGAGATCGCCTTTTTCCTGTTCTGCTTCTAAAATAGCGATAACATCTTCTGTTGTTAAAGATTCAAAATAAAGACGATCAGAGGTATCATAGTCAGTTGAAACGGTTTCAGGATTGCAGTTAATCATAATGGCTTCAAAGCCTGCATCACGAAGGGCAAAAGCCGCGTGGCAGCAACAATAATCAAATTCAATTCCTTGGCCAATGCGGTTTGGACCACCACCTAAGATAACAATTTTTTTGCGTTCAGAAATCTGTGCTTCTGAGTGTTCTATCCCGGCAAAGGGAACTTCGTATGTTGAATACATATAGGCTGTAGGAGAAGAAAATTCAGCAGCACAAGTATCAATTCGTTTGAAGACTTGTTTAACATTTAGTGATTTTCGTAAAGCGGCGATATCATCGGGTTCTTTTCCGGTAAGGGTGGCTAATCGCGCATCTGAAAACCCCATAGCTTTTAACATACGTAAATTATCTCGATCTTGAGGTAGTCCATGGATACGGATACGCTGCTCCATTTCAATGATGGAGGCTATTTGTTCTAAAAACCACGGATCAATTTTGCTGATTTGGTGGATTTCATTTAAGGGTAAGCCTGCGCGCATAGCTTCAGCAATATAGCGTAGACGGTCAGGACTTGGTATAGCAATGGCTGAGCGTATAGAACTTTTCTCATCACCTTCAGCATGTTCTGGGATGATAATTTCATCAAGACCAGTAAGACCAGTTTCAAGTCCACGGAGTGCTTTTTGTAATGATTCTTGAAAAGTACGTCCAATGGCCATGACCTCTCCTACAGATTTCATCGCAGTTGTGAGGACAGGTGATGCCCCAGGAAATTTTTCGAAAGCAAAACGAGGAATTTTTGTCACGATATAGTCAATAGAAGGCTCAAATGATGCTGGTATCGCACCACCTGTGATATCATTTTTCAATTCATCAAGGGTATAGCCAACGGCTAGTTTTGTGGCTATCTTGGCAATGGGAAAACCCGTTGCTTTTGAAGCAAGTGCTGAAGAGCGAGAAACGCGTGGATTCATTTCAATAACAATGAGACGCCCATTTTCAGGATTAACAGCAAACTGTACATTGGATCCTCCTGTTTCAACACCAATTTCACGCAAGACCGCAATCGAAGCATTGCGCATACATTGATATTCCTTATCGGTTAAGGTGAGAGCGGGGGCTACAGTGATCGAATCACCGGTATGAATACCCATCGGATCAATGTTTTCAATAGAACAAACAATGATACAGTTGTCGTTCTTATCACGAACAACTTCCATCTCATATTCTTTCCACCCTAAAACACTTTCTTCAATTAAGACTTCTGTCGTAGGAGAAGCTTCAAGCCCTCGTTCAATAATTTCATAAAATTCAGAGCGATTATATGCAATTCCACCCCCAGTTCCACCAAGGGTAAATGAAGGACGAATAATAGCTGGAAGCCCAACAACATCAAGCGCTTGAACTGCTTTTGCTGTTGCATGGGCGATATAATGCTGTTTGCGATCAGATTCGGTATGTCGCCAATTGCGTTCAAGTTCTTCGAGGGCTTTTTCAAGGGCTGCACCAGAAAGTTTTTCTTTAAATTCAGCACGCGTTTTTGCATATTGCTGGCGATTTTCTTCTTTCAGTTCTGTAGCATTGGCTAACATCGACCGTGGTGTTTCCAAACCGATTTTTGCCATCGCTTGGCGGAATAAAGCACGGTCTTCCGCTTTATCAATTGCTTTGGCATTGGCCCCTATCATTTCAACATGATAGCGGTCTAAAATTCCCATACGCTTTAATGATAAAGCAGTATTGAGAGCTGTTTGTCCCCCCATGGTGGGCAAAAGGGCATCGGGACGTTCGTGGGCAATAATGTTAGCAACAATCTCAGGTGTAATAGGTTCTATATAAGTTGCATCAGCGAGATCTGGATCTGTCATAATTGTGGCGGGATTAGAATTGACCAAAATAACTCGGTAGCCTTCTTCTTTTAATGCTTTACAGGCCTGTGTACCTGAATAGTCAAATTCACATGCCTGACCAATGATAATAGGTCCTGCTCCGATGATAAGAATAGATTTTATATCTGTGCGTTTGGGCATGGCTTTTTCCTATGACAAATATCCGTACACGATTGTGGCAAGAAAAATATTTAAGTTTTGAGGCTACAATCATTTTATAAGTTAAGTGACAAAGAAAGTAAGTACTAAAATGCCTTTTCCATGCTTTTTTTTCATGAAATTGAAAATAAATTCCTTTTTTGGGTTGAATAAGCTCATCAGTATATCAAAAGGATAACCTTTTATAAGAAAATAAGAGTGTCCCGAAAAATGAGAATATTCAAGAATTCGTTGGGAGTAAAACATAAACTATTATGCTTTGATGAAGTTTCGTAAAATGAAATGAGCAGTTTATCTTTTTGTTTTGTAAAACACTACTGTTTAGAGCGGTGATATAGAGTATGAAAATTACAAATGAGGTATTTTTGTTTAGAGTATGTAACAAAATTTAATCTAGGATTTGTCAGGAAAGTTTATGAAGTGAACTATATTGAAGTGTTTGACGGTGAAAACTGTGAGAAAAAAGCTGTTTCATTTAAAGATTGGTCTGGTTGCAGTCCTAGTTCTTTAGGGGAAGAAGAAAGCTAATCTCTGTCTTTTTTCAGACCATAAAATAGTGAGGATGTATTTTAATACCATAATGAAGAAGATAATTTCAGGATAATCATATTTGAGTTTAAAAGATAGTAAATATTCTCCCTTTATTTTATAGGCTATGTTCAAAACTATTTAAAATATAGAGAAAGTTAAAATGCTGAATATTTCGCAAAAGAAAATATTCTGTCTGGAAGATGTGTCCATAGGAAAACTTTTGGTGGCTAAATCTCAAAAGGGGATTTGTTATACTGCGTTAGGAGATACCACAGAGCAATTATTACAGGAGTTTACAGTACGCTTTGGTGACGTACAACAAGTTGTGGGTGACAATGCATTTAAGAAAGAGGTTGCGCATATTATAGCCATGATAGAAACGCCTAAGTTGGTAAAAAAATATAATTTTTCCTTAGATATAAATGGTACAGTTTTTCAACGACAAGTATGGACACAATTATGTGATATACCGTGTGGTGAAACAATTTCTTATAAAGCATTAGCGCAATACATTGGTATGCCAAATGCTTTTCGTGCCGTTGCGAATGCATGTGCACGTAATGAATTAGCCATCATTATTCCTTGTCATCGTGTTGTACGTAAAAATGGTTTTATTTCAGGGTATCGTTGGGGCGTTAAACGGAAAGAGATTTTGTTACAACGGGAACAAACAGAAGAAATTAAAAACAAACTTAATTTTGTGTGATGGGCATTATAATCGTTACCGTTGTTCCTTTCATTTCTTTTGAAGTAATTTCAAGTTTCCCTTTGTGTAGTTCTAATAAGGAGCGTGAAATGGCCAATCCAAGACCTGAGCCTGTATGGGATTTCGTAAGCTGATTTTCAACTTGTTCAAAAGGTTGCCCAAGTTTTTTGATGGCAGATTGCGGAATACCAACGCCTGTATCAGTAATTTTAAAAATAAGATTATCTTTTTTCTTGAAAGCGCAGACATCAATATTTCCACCAGAAGGTGTAAATTTAACAGCATTAGAGATGAGATTAAGGAAAATCTGTTTCATGGCACGCCCATCAACTTCAGCATGAAGTTCTGGGGTGATATTTGTTGTAACAGTAATATTTTTTTCTTGAGCCTGTGGTGTAAGTGTTCGTACTGCTTCACTAATGATGGGCTCAAGATCAGTATTTTTACAATCAAGCGTAAATCTTCCGGCTTCGATTTTTGACATATCAAGGATATCATTGATAAGAGTTAGAAGATGCGTTCCTGAATTGTAAATATCATGCATATATTCCTTATAGCGCTGTGAACCAAGAGGACCAAAAGTCGATTGTAACATGATATCTGAAAAGCCGAGAATAGCGTTCAGAGGTGTGCGCAATTCATGAGACATGTTGGCTAAAAATTCTGATTTAGCCTTATTCGCACTTTCTGCACGCTCTTTTTCTGCTTTCAGACTTTTATTCAGTTTTTCCACTTCTGTTGCACGTTGTTGAGCACTCCCTCTAGTGCGTTTGAGTTCTTGAATAAAAGAAAAAAGACGCCTTTCACTGTCCTCAAATTTTTCCTGTTGTTGTTTGAGTTCAGAAATATCAGTACCAATACAAACCAATCCTCCATCTTGGGTTCGCCGTTCATTAATTTTAAGCCAACAACCATCTGCCGTTTGGCGAATACTGGTTAAATTACCGGTACCATCATCTTTGAGGGGATATTCACTGAGCGCAGGGCGAGCCATGGCTTCGACGGTTGCACGTTGGATCCCTGATTGTAGAATTTGTTTAGGAATAGCAGCATATTCGCAAAATTTGCTATTGGACATGACTAAACGTCCATCAGCATCCCATAAGACAAAAGATTCTGAAATATTTTCAATCGCGTCACGGATACGAAGGTCAGCTTGCGCTGTTTGTTCAGCTAATTGTTGCTGTTCACTAATGTCGAAGGAAATACCAACTAAATGGGGGGCTTCTTCTTCAGTAACTTCGGCGCGAAGTCGCATCCATACATAATGGCCATCAGCATGCCGCATGGGAACATTGATATCGATATGCTTTTTTTTGCCTCCCATTAATTCTTGAGCAAGGTTAAAAAAATTAGCATCATTGGGATTGATAATGGCGCTAATTTGAGAAATGGAGAGCAATGCATCTTGAGGGACATAGCCAAGCATTTCATACATTGCTCGTGACCAATAGACACGTCCACTTGCCATATTCCAATCCCATAATCCACAACGCCCACGCATCATTGCCATATCAATACGGTTTTGAGTTTTTTCAGAAATAAGATCTATCTTACGTGCTCGTAAAAGTTGATTATAATAAGCATAAAGAAGGGCAAGAATAATACCGCTTGTTCCAATAAAGAGGGTTACATTAAGCGAAAAAAAATTGCGCCATTCTATAGCACTATCTTGCATCTTTTCGCTAATGAATACGCCATATTGCCCGTTTTTTGTTTGATGAAATGAAGCAAGGGCAGGGGTATCCTTGCCTATTGTAATTTTTATAACTCCAGCCTGTTGTCCAAGAGATTGTAAAGCAATGCTCTCAGAGATAAAATCTTGCAGAGGCTTTCCTAAGACGATCTCTGAACCGGACGAAGCCAAGACATTGCCTTTTTGATCAACAATGGCGATTAAAGTGTTGCGATTAATAAGGTCTTGATTACGAGAAATGGTGAGGATATTTTGCAAATGATTATGAGAAAGGGCAGAAACTTTTCCTTTCTGGGAAATAACCAATAAATCACGATCAATAGTATTGGTAATATGAGATGCTAAGAGAGCGAGGGTAGAACGCGTGCTTTTATCAATTGTATTGCGCCAATCATAAATTGATACAAAACGAATGACTGCAAGAACAATGAGAAATGCGACAATAACAAATGGAATTGAGCGTCGTAACCAAGGTTCAATAGAGAGAAGCTTTTGATAAGCAGAGCCATAAAGCAGATGAATACGCTTCGTCTGCGCTTTATGACTTTGAGCGCTTGATTTTGAATCAGCATATATTTCCGTTGGCGCATGATATGCGTCCAATTTAGTCATCTCTTGTTCCTTTAATTCCGGAATAATATGATTTTAAAACGGCTTTGATCTTCATGAGTAAACCCCATCAAGCGCAGTGAATCAAAACAGGAGTCTTCTGTCCAGTCTTTTTTTAAAAAAAAGTATTTTACTTTTATGGATGTGGAATATGAAAAGGAAAAAGTTTTTGAAACATAACCGATAAACAGGTTTGGATTGCCTGTTTATCGGTTTAATGGTGATCGAGATGTTTTTAAAATTTATTTAAAAATATTATAATACATTGATTTAAAATATTTTTTTGTTTCAAGTAAGCAGACGATTGATGATATCAGCGACATCGCTTGATAATTTTGGTGCAGCAGCGATTGTTTTTAATTCAGTTTCAAGTTTTTGTTGCCGAATGGGTTCTAATTGCCGCCAAGAACGCATCATGGTTAATAATCGTGAAGCAAGCTGTGGATTTTTTTTGTCAATTTCTAAAATGATTTGGCAAAGAAAATGATAAGATGCTCCATCCATTCTGTTGAAACCTGTGGGGTTATGAGAGGTAAAGACACCGATCAAGGACCGTACACGATTAGGGTTATCCTTTGAAAATAGGGGGTGTTGCATGAGCTTTTGAACATTCTCGAGTGTTGATGCGCCAGCAACTATTGCTTGAATAGAAAACCATTTATCCATAACCAAAGGGTCATGTCGATAGCGGTTTTCAAAATCGCTTAAAGCATTTTGTGCCTGCTCACTTTCATTAAAACGCTTTACGAGAATAGCAATACTCGCCATTCGGTCAGTCATATTATTAGCTATTGCATATTGTGTCGCAGCACGATTTGGATTGGCCTCAGCAATGGAAAGATAATCCAGGATGATATTCTTGAATGCTCGCTTTCCAGCTTGTTCAGTATTTGGTGAATAGGGCTCTTGGATTTGCATTTGTTCATAGAACTTTGCTAAGAGCTCTTGATGTGTTTTTGCAAGTGAAGCTAAAAACTGATTGCGAACATAATGAATGCGATCTGGGTCAACATTTTTACCGATTGTATGAGCAAGTTCAACCTCACTTGGTAAATTTAAACAGAAAGCACGAAATTCAGGCTCTAAGCTTTCATCTGTTAGGATCGTTTCAATCAGCTTTAGCAAAGTAGCGGGGAATGTTGCTTTTGCTTGTGTTTTATCTTGAATACTTTCAATCAAAACTTGTGTCATTAATTGATTAAGAGACTGCCAGCGATTAATGTGATTATCATCATGTTGTGCAAGAAAAATAAGTTCGCTTTCATTGAATGGCGTGTGTAGAATGATTGGCGCAGAAAAATCACGCAGTAGTGATAAAACAGGTTTTTCACGCAAGCCTTTTAATGTAAAGGTTTGGCTTTCTTGGGACAACAGCATAACCTCTGATTGAATATCTGTTTCCACTTCATAAGCGAGGCTTTTTCCATTAGATCCTAATAAGCCAAATGCAATAGGGATAAGCATAGGCTTTTTTGTATTTTGTTGCGGTGTTGCGGGAATATGTTGCTTTGCATGAATTGTTAAAACACCATCATGATAATGACTGTCGATTTCTACGTTGGGGGTTCCAGCTTGTTCATACCACAGCATGAATTGAGAAAAATCACGGCCAGAGACTTCAGCAAAACAGGTGATAAAATCTTCAATGGTACAAGCTTGTCCATCATGTCGTTGAAAATAAAGATCCGTGCCTTTACGAAATAGGGAGGGACCTAAAATCGTTCGTATCATACGGACAACTTCAGCACCTTTTTCGTAAACCGTTGTGGTGTAAAAATTATTAATTTGGCTATATTGACGAGGACGGACAGGATGAGCAAGAGGCCCTGCATCTTCAGCAAATTGCGTAGCCTTTAATGTTTTTACATTTTCAATTCGCTGTAGGCTGCGTACATTTTGATCTGATGAAAACTCTTGATCACGATAAACAGTGAATCCTTCTTTTAAGCAGAGTTGAAACCAATCGCGACAGGTAACACGATTACCGCTCCAATTATGGAAATACTCATGAGCAATGACGCGTTCAACATTTCTATAATCCTGATCGGTTGCTGTTTCAGGATCGACAAGAACATATTTATCATTAAAAATGTTAAGACCTTTGTTTTCCATTGCTCCCATGTTAAAGTCTGAAACAGCAACAATATTGAAAACATCAAGATCATATTCGCGCCCGAAACATTGTTCATCCCAACGCATGGAACGTTTGAGCGCATCCATTGCATAAGCAGCGCGTTTAGTTTTTCCTTTTTCTACATAAATACCAAGCTCGACACGTCGTCCAGATGCAGTTGTAAAATGGTCTTCTAACTTATCAAGATCACCACCTACCAAAGCAAAGAGATAAGATGGTTTGGGATAAGGATCTTCCCAAACGGCAAAATGGCGATTATTTTCTAAAGTTCCTGTTTCCACGAGATTACCGTTTGAAAGTAAGATTGGGATTGTTTGAGAGTCTGCTTCAATTTTCACTTTATAGGTAGAAAGAACATCTGGACGATCGTAAAAGTAAGTCATACGACGAAAACCTTCTGATTCGCATTGTGTGCAATAAACACCATTTGAAAGATAAAGTCCCATAAGTTGGCGGTTGCTTTCAGGATTTACTTCCGTAACCAATTTCAATGTAAAAGGAACTGCGGGTGGCGTTGTAATTTCTAAACGTGAAGGCGTAACGTGATAAGTATTTGGGGCTAATGTCTCATCATTAATTGCAACAGAAATTAAAGTAAGGTCATCACCTGAGAGCACAAGAGGTATTAATTCTTTTGTTTCGTGACGGGGTTCAATAGACAATATAGCTGTAATATAGGTTTTTGTTGGTGCCAATTGGAAAAAAAGTTGTGTTTTGGGGATAGCATAAGGGGTTGGCTGGTAGTCTTCCAAATGATAAATAGATGTTACTGGCTGTTCCATAGTTTCTCCCATTCCTATTTTTAGAGTTAAAGAAGGTATTTAATTTTAGCGTCAAAGAAGATTAAAGAATTAAAAAAGGTTATCGAGGCGATTTTTTACTTCTAAGAAGTCTATCCATGTAAGCTTCTTTTGACTAGGGGTTCTAAGAAGGTAAGCAGGATGGAAAGTTGGCATAACAGGTATTTTTATATTATCCTCACTTTCATAAATATGCCATTTCCCTCGTGTTCGGATAATCCCACTTTGAGATCCGGTCAGAAACTGTGCAGCAACGCCTCCCAGTGCTATAAGCACACGAGGACGTGCTAAATAGATGTGCCGTTCAATAAAAGGGCGGCACAAGGCAATTTCTCTTGGTGTTGGTGTACGATTTCCTGGTGGACGCCAAGGAATAGTGTTGGCGATGTATACATTATTTCTTGTTAAGCCAATTGATGCGAGAATTTTATTCAATAACATTCCTGCTTTTCCTACAAAAGGAAGTCCTTGTATATCCTCTTCTCGTCCTGGAGCTTCGCCTATAAGCATCAAAGGGCTTCCTGCTGTTCCATCTGAAAAACAGGTGTTTTTGGCTGTTAATTTTAATGAACAGCCATTAAATGCAAGAAGAGCAGACTTTAATTCATCAAGTGTCTTTGCATTTTTGGCACTTTCTATAGCAGTAGGTTCGTTTTGTATAGCCCTCGAGGTGTGGAGTGGCTGATGATTTAATTTTACGATTGGAGATGTTTTGGGGGATGTTTGTTGATTATGAGAAATGTTCACAACAGGTGTTAATTTTCTCTCTGAACAAGCAGACTGTTTAAAACGATCAACCGGTAAATCTGTCAGAACAGCATCTACACCACTCTCTTTATAAAAGTTTAAGAGTTCTTCATAGGAAATTGAGCACGGCGTTTGGTTTAACATTTTATTTTTTCTAATGATCTAACAGTTATAGATCAAAAAAATTATCCTTCAAGAATTGGCTTAGATCCGTTATTTTAGCTTTTTAAACAAATTATTTTCCCTATGGTAAAAGAACTTTCACTTTTATGCAAGTGATTAAATAATAAAATCTTGATCATTATATTTATATTTAATAATGAATAAAACTTATATTCTATATTATTTTAGAATAAATTTAATTATAAATTAATATTTTATATTTTATATTTTATTAAAATTAATACTATCTGTATAAATAAAATAAATAAATATTACTTTTATATAAACTGATATTATTTAAAAACTGTTTTTACAATGGGTTAAAAGCAATGTGTGGGTGTATGCTTTTGCTTTTTTTACAGCTGAAATAAGTGATTCATTGAGTGCTAAATGGGCTGCAATAGCACTTGAGAGAATACACCCTGTTCCACGCATTGTTCCTTTTAAACGTGGAGCAGAAATATTGATAACTTCCACTTTGTCAATGAAGCTATCAATTGCAAGAGGTCCTTCGGCATGCCCCCCTTTTACTAAAATAGAACGAGCGCCCAATGACAAAAGTTTTTTTGCTTGTTGTATTGTCTCTTCATGATGAGACGCCAGTGGGGTTTGACTAAGAAGAGCGAGTTCATTTCTATTGGGTGTTAAAAGGGTAACATATGGGAGAAGCTGATTGATCATAATTTCTATAATTTTTTCCGTAGTTAGTTTTCCTCCTGACGAGGAAACCATTACAGGATCAAAAATAACGGGAATATGGGGATAATCTTTAAGCACATTACAAATTGCTGCTATAATTGCTTGATTTCCTGTCATGCCAATTTTTATTGCACTGACTGGATGGGCTTCTAGAGCACTGCGCATTTGTGCGGCAACGAGTCTTTCACTCATTGGAACAATTTCAGCAACGTGATGATCATCTTGTACATTAACACAGGTAATGGCTAAATTGGCTTTGATGTGAAAATATGCAGCTGTTTCTATATCACGAACAATGCCAGCTCCCCCTGTTGGGTCAGTGCCTGCAACAATGAGAATAGAAGGTGTCAACGCCATGGCTGTGTCACCTTGAGCCATTGTTCTACTCGCTCTTCGGGTTTTTTATGGAGGATAATGTCGGTCACAACAGCAGCACTATTAGCCCCTGCTTTCAAAACATCTATTGCGCGTTCTGGATTTAAGCCACCAATGCCGATTAAAGGTAAAGTACCAATCCGTTTTCTCCATTGTTTGATTTTTTCTAATCCTTGAGGTTGCCATTTCATTTTTTTTAAGATTGTTGGATAAATAGGTCCAAGAGCAATATAGTCAGGGTGAGCAGAGAGTGCTATATCCAATTCTTGGTTATCATGGGTGCTAAGACCAAGTCTTATCCCATTTCTACGAATTGTAAGAAGATCAGCATTACGTAGATCTTCTTGTCCAAGATGAATAAAATCGCATTTTTCATCAATGGCTATACGCCAATGATCATTAATAATTAACTGTGCTCCCCATTGATCACAGATGTTTTTTGCACGCCTAATATGTTGACTGATTGTTTGAAGGTCTTTGTTTTTCATACGCAATTGTATGAGTTTGACACCAAGAGGAACTAAGTGTTCAACCCAATCAGCATTGTCAACGATGAGGTAGAATGGATCCAATTTCATCAAAATACCGCTTTACCAATAACGGGTGTTGAAGGAACCGCTACGTTGCGTGCTTCGAGAAGTCCTGCTTTATATCCCATACGTCCTGCCTGAATAGCTTTAGAAAATGCTTCAGCCATTAAAACAGGATTCCCTGCTTTAGCAACTGCGGTATTAAGAAGCACTGCGTCATAGCCCAGTTCTATAGCAACAACCGCATGGGATGGACGCCCAATGCCGGCATCAATCACAAGAGTAACATCAGGAAGGTAAGCACGGATAGAACGCAGTCCATCGATATTATGAGGGCCTTTAGCAGAGCCAATAGGAGCACACCAAGGCATAATGACTTGGCATCCAACATCGAGAAGCTTTTCAGCAACAACGAGATCATCGGTTGTATAGGCAAAAATATGGAAACCTTCACTGTTTAAAATTTTTGCTGCTTCAATTAAAGAAAAAACATTGGGCTGTAAGGTGTCGTGATTACCAATAACTTCGAGTTTAATCCAAGAGGTTTTAAAGAGGTCTCGTGCTAAATGGGCTGTCGTCACCGCTTCTTTAACAGTGTAACAACCTGCGGTATTGGGAAGTATCGTTACATCGAGCTCTTGAAGGAATTGCCAAAACTGCCCCCCTTGTTTTTCCCCTGCGCTTTCTCGACGTAATGAAACGGTTATAATTTCTGTACCAGATTTACAAATAGCATCACGCAGAATTGCAGGGGAGGGATATTGTGCTGTACCTAACATAAGACGGGATGAAAATTCACGTCCATAAAGATTCAACATAAATATTAGCCTCCTTGCATTGGGCTTAAAACTTCAATTTTATCTCCCTCATGCAAGACAAATTGGCTTCGCTCACTTACAGGAACAACTTCCGCATTAACAGCAGTTGCGAGCCAATTTCCTTCATACCCCAATTCCGCAAGTAAGAGATTGAGAAAAGTGGCTTCTGTTTGAATTTTTTCACCATTAACAAAGATTTGCATGTTTTATTCCAATGCCAATTTCACCGCGCGTTTTGCCATTTCTGGAGACAAAAGAAAACCATGTCTATAAAATCCATTTATAGAAATATGATTACCATATTTGTATACAGAAGGGAAGTTATCAGGATAAGCGGGACGAACCCCAATACCAGATTCAACAATTTCTGCTTCAGCAAAAGCAGGGTGCAATGTATAGGCAGCGTTAAGCAATTCCATCATTGATCTCACGGAGATGGCACCATCAAAGTCACTTTCAATCATCGTTGCGCCAATCATAAAAATATTATCTTGTCGCGGAACAATGTAGAGTGGGATGCGTGGATGAAGAAGACGAATTGGGCGAGAAAGTTTAATATCCCTACAGCGTATGAGCAGCATTTCACCTCGAACACCGCGGATATTTTTGTCTTTTCCCAAACGAGCTATACCTGTTGCATCAATGACCATATCAAAATTTATTTCAGATGTTTTGACATTAACAAAACATGCACCGTTTTTTATCAGGTTTTCTTTTAAAGCAATGAGCGCTTTACGAGGATCAAGATGGGCTTCATTTTCATAAAAAAGCGCATGGTTAAAACGTTCTGCAAGATCGGGTTCAAGATGCGCTATTTCTTCACCGTTTACAATTCTATGATGATGTGTCCGCGCTGAAAATCGTTCGAGTTCTACCTTATCTCGTGCTGGTGCGACAACTAAAGTTCCTTTTCTTATGACAAGATCTGGAAATATTTTGCACCACCATTGTATGGCTTGTACACCGAGATCTTCAACTATTTGCTCAGCATTTTCTCTTTCACAATAAGGCGCTAGCATTCCTCCTGCATACCAACTTGCCGTTCCTATAGGAGAAGAAGGAGAAGCCGATACAGTAACATGAGCGCCTTTTTGTTGTAACATAAAAGCAACCGTTAAACCACCGACCCCTGCACCTTTGATAAGAATATTCTTCAACTGTTGACTCTCTTTTTTTGAGGTGCTTCGACATAAAGGTCACCGCTTTCTTGATATTTTTCAGCCATAGCAACCATACCTTCACCTTTTGTCTTTTGGAGTGATGCAGCATCACGAATATCATGAGAAATACGCATAGAACAGAATTTGGGTCCACACATAGAACAAAAATGCACCAACTTATGCGCATCTTTAGGCAATGTTTCATCATGAAAGGCACAAGCCGTTTCTGGATCAAGAGAAAGGTTGAATTGATCATACCATCTAAAGTCAAATCGTGCACGTGAGAGAGCATTATCGCGCAACTGTGCTCTGGGCAAACCTTTTGCAAGATCAGCAGCATGAGCGGCAATTTTATAAGTGATGACTCCGGTTTTGACATCATTTTTATCGGGAAGCCCTAAATGTTCTTTAGGTGTTACATAACACAACATAGCGGTTCCAAACCATCCAATCATAGCCGCACCAATAGCAGATGTAATATGGTCATAACCAGGAGCGATATCAGTTGTAAGAGGTCCCAAAGTATAAAAAGGGGCTTCATGACACAGATCGAGTTGCTGTTCCATATTTTCTTTAATTTTGTGCATTGGAACATGCCCTGGTCCTTCAATCATAACCTGTACATTTTTTCCCCAAGCAATTTTTGTCAATTCTCCTAAAGTCTTAAGTTCAGCAAATTGTGCTTCATCATTAGCATCAGCAATAGAGCCAGGGCGTAATCCATCTCCTAAGGAAAGAGAGATATCATAGGTGCTTGCAATATCACAAATTTCATCAAAATTTTCATAAAGAAAGCTTTCTTTATGATGATGAAGACACCATTTCGCCATAATAGAACCACCCCGTGAAACGATACCCGTTATACGATCAATGGTCATCGGAATAAATGGTAATCTTAAGCCAGCATGAATCGTAAAATAATCAACGCCTTGTTCTGCTTGTTCTATAAGGGTATCACGGAAAATGTCCCATGTTAAATTTTCAGCAATACCTTGTACTTTTTCGAGTGCTTGATAAAGAGGAACAGTTCCGATGGGGACAGGAGAATTTCGAATAATCCACTCACGGATATTGTGAATATTCCGTCCTGTCGAGAGATCCATCACTGTATCTGCACCCCAACGAATAGCCCAAACCATTTTATCAACTTCTTCTGCCATTGAAGATGTTACGGCAGAATTCCCAATATTGGCATTAATTTTAACACGAAAATTGCGTCCAATAATCATTGGTTCACATTCTGGATGATTGATATTCTGGGGAATAATGGCGCGTCCGTTTGCAATTTCATTCCGAACGAATTCCGCAGTATAAATTTCTGGTATTTCTCCATTCAATGGACTTGATTGCGCTTGTTGTTGATCATTTATGGCTAACCCTTCATTTTCTCGTATAGCGACATATTCCATTTCTTCTGTAACAATACCTGCACGCGCATATGCCATTTGTGTAATTTTTTTGCCATTTTTTGCACGCAAAATAGATCGTTTTTTTTCAAAGGCAGGTATAGGAGAGCTCGTTAATCCATTATCTTCAGGTTTAATTGGGCGTGCAGGATAAGGTTCAGTATCATCACGCCTAGAGAGCCAAGATGAGCCAATTGCGGGTAAACCTTTTGTAAGATCAATGATTGCATCTTTGTCGGTATAGAGGCCAGAAGTATCGTAAACATTTAAAGGTTTTTCACCGCTCCCATTGGTTAATAAAATTTCACGCAATGGAACACGCACATCAGAAAAAAGAGGACTCTGTTGATAAATTTTGCGTGAGGCGGGAAAGGGGCTACAACTGATTGATGGAATATTTTTGGGCACAAATTTTTTCCTTCTAAACACAGAGTTCAAAAACTAAGGTGTATGGGGATATATAAATGATCAATTATGTCCTCTTGAATGAAGAAATACTTATAACACTTTATAGTTAAGTGATCTCCAATAAAGCTTAAGAAAATTTATTTTGAAAAGATTAATGCAATATCTAAATAATATCCGCACTCCCCCATATAAACACTTTTGTTAGCATCAGTATGATTGGCTTAAATACGGACATTGTCAATCACAAAGATATTATTTTTAATGATTTTGGTATATTTTTTAAGAATGAAAAGAGGCATTATGAAGTGATAAACTATAATATTAAGAAGTTGTCTTTGATAGCTGAGGGGGTAGAAAATGTTAAATCGATCGAATGTTTTTATCTGAATTGATGAAGCATATAAGTTAGAAAAATAGTTTGAAGAAGGCTTACTTTGATATCGTCATCAATTAAGGAGAACACCAATAATTGCGTGATTATGTTCAGAAGGATTTATTGTTCTTGCAAAAAAAATATACCTGTAATAAAATATATATGTAGGGAGAGGGCTGTTCTAAGTGAGGGAGGAGGACAGGCGGTTACAGGCTGTTGGCTTTTAAAAGAATCGACGAGATCTATTCATAAAAGCTTGGGGGAAGTGTATTTCTTATCCGGATCGGATACAACTTTTAGACTTGAGGAAAGTCTGTAATCTTTCCTTAGCATTTCAGTTCACTGAAGGAAAGAAATTATCATATCAAATATATTCTCTATGATACAGTGAGGCTGAACAGAAGTCTGTTCAAAAAAACATTGGTATTGATCTCGTAACACAAATTCAGAAATAAATTGAATGAATAGGGTGTCTGCGTGTAATAAAAACATAATGAGGCATGCAAAGAATTTGAAGCTAAACTTTTGAGTTTTTTAAATACAAATGATAGTCAAAAAAGAGATTTGACGTATTGAACAAATAAAACGTTTCATTAAAAATTTAAATCAGCAATTTTCTATGCAGATGACAAATTATTGCATTTAATAATGGTTATATGAATCCATAGTAAGGAAAAGTTTGAACAGTATTTGTAAAACTTTGCAACAAGATCCAAGATTTTAAAATACAACTATATAACGATAGACAAAATAAAATACCAAATAATATCAAGTGAGCTGCTACATTACGCATTAGAAATGGAATCATTAAGATTGATATTATGAAAAAAGTCTTATGAAATTAGCTTATTAAATTGAAAGGAGTAAAGAGAGAAAGAATGCATAAAATACAGATGGTCAGTGGTTATGATGTACCAATGTGGTGACATATTTTAGAGCACAGAACGAGAAATTATTAGAAAAACGATGAAAATAATGGGGGATTTATAATGTCTAATATTTACGATTGGTCGTTAAAGGCTGATGAAAATGCTCATTCAGATAATATTATTAATTGGTCAGAAGGCCAGCCACCTAGTTCTGTCAATGATAGTGCGCGGGCGATGATGCAGCGCGTGCGTGAATATCTTGCAGATAATGGTGGATCTATTGAATCAAGCTTTATGATCAATGCGGAAGATAAAACAACATTAATTACCTTAAAGACAGTTTCACCGATAAAGAAATATAACAATGATATCATCATACGCTTTAAGTCCCATGGCGTGAATATTGGCACGACGACAATAAAAGTTAATAGCATGGGAGAAAAACCTATCTATAAAGCGACGAATACAGGTGTTATACCGTTAGAAGGGGGAGAGCTACAAACAGACGGTATTTATGAAATGGTATATAATGGCAATATTCTAATGGAGGGTCGAGATGGTTGGTATTTATTAAACCCTACACCACCAAAGATAGAATTTTTTCCGGCTGGATTCATTGCAACATTTGCTATGCAAGAAGTGCCAACCGGTTGGCTTTTATGTGATGGTAAGGCCTATAAGCGTAAAGATTATCCGCAGTTATTTAAGGCTATAGGTGATAAATGGGGAAAAGACAGTGAAACAACCTTTAAAGTTCCAGACTTTAGAGGTATGTTCTTACGTGGCTTTGATAATGGTCGGGGCTTAGATGGTAATAGAAAATTTGCCGATGAACAACAAGATAGCATAAAATCGCATACGCATATTGGTATCATTGAAGAATCAGGTGAACATACGCACAATTTTCAGTATAAAGGCGTTGGATGGCCAACTGGTAATATTGGGAGACTCCCGAATTATTATACCTATAATGCCACCTTGCAAGGGACAACAGATTCTGCTGGTGCACATACACACAAGATAACTCTTGCCCATACGGGTGAGGCAGAAACGCGCCCTGTTAATACAACAGTCGTCTATGCTATAAAGTCATGAGTATGATTGGGAAATACAGAATCTATGTCATTTGATAATTTTGTTAACGCGGAATTACTCCGCGTTATTTTTATATATAAAGATGGAACCTATACGGTTCATATGATACTTAAGAGAGACAAAAAAAATTTTAAATAGAGAAAGAAAAATGTGATCATATTTGATATTCTTATTGGCTATAGAGAGTGGTAAATGATTATTATAAATCAATATTTATCTATTGATAAAAACAGCTAAAGCACATGGTTATGAAAAGAATAATGCCACTAAAACTACAAATAAATCTTCTATAGATTTAGAGAAAAGAGTTCATTAAAAAATAAAACAGACTCTTGGATATTGCGTGTTTTATTTCTCTCAAGGATTTTAATTTTTAGATTGAAGCGGATAGCTTTGTGATCTCATTTCATAGGGGGACGCTGTTTGAGGGAGTACAAACGGGACATCTTCTTTAGGCAATTCAGAAACATTTAAGAAACAATGGTAAACATCGTGGAGATTTTGTGTTGTCAAAACAGCAGAAGAATTTCCTTCACAATAAATCTCGCCCTTCTTGAGTAAGATCATGTTATCTGCATAATGTGCTGCAAGGTTGAGATCGTGAAGAACAGCAAGAACGCCACCACCAGAATGGGCAAATTGTTTTGCAATGTCCATAACGATAATTTGATGTTGAATATCGAGGCTAGCAATAGGTTCATCTAATATCATCCAACGAGGAATTCCATTATAAATAGGTTTCCAGATTTGGCAAAGAACACGCGCAAGTTGTACGCGTGCTTGTTCTCCACCTGATAATTGATGATAATACAGGTTACCGTAATCAGACAGGTCAACACGTTCTAAAGCTTCTTGGATAAGATTTTGCAATTCGGCTTTGGCAATAGTAACTTGGTTTCCAGAAAGTCCAAGCCCCACAACTTCATGAACTAAGAATGGAAATACGAGTGTTGTTGATTGTGGTAAAACGGCTCGCATTTTTGCCATTTCATAAGTTTTTGTTTGGCGGACATCATAACCATTTAAAGTTATTTTTCCACTGTAAGGAATTTCTCCACTTAATGCTTTAACAAAAGTACTTTTCCCTGATCCGTTGGGACCGATAATGATGGTAAAAGCGCCACTTTTAGCTTGAAGGTTAACGTGATTAAGAATCTGTTTCTTTCCGCGCTGAACGCAAATGTTTGTCGCCTCAATCATGAAAAGTTTGTTCCTCGTTTGCATATAAGGATCCACAGGAAGAAGGGAGCACCGAAAAGTGCTGTTACGATTCCTATTGGCAATTCTGCTGGGGCAACAATTAAGCGTGCAAATGTATCAGCAAAAATAAGTAATGCTGCCCCTAAGAGAGCAGAGTAAGGAATGAGATAGCGGTGATCAGGACCAATGAGCTGACGTAAAATATGAGGAACAATAATTCCAATAAAACCAATACCACCACTGACAGAAACAGCACTTCCACACATAAGAGCAACAAGGGGAATAGCAATATTTTTAACGCGTTGAACAGAAAAACCAATATGACCAGCAACGGCTTCACCAAGCGCAAGAGCATTCAGAGCTCTTGATAAAAAGGGGGAGAAAAGAAGACCAACAAAGACGAAAGGGAGAACAAGCCATATTTTCAACCACGTTGCACCCGCAAGAGAGCCAAGACTCCAAAAAGTGATATCGCGTAATTGTTGGTCATTTGCGATAAAAATCAACGTTCCGACAACTGCACTGCTTAAGGCTCCAAGGGCAATACCGGCAAGCAACATGGTTGCAATAGAAGTAAAGCTATGATGCGTAGCTATTATGTAGAGGACAATCGTTGATAAAAGCCCACCCAAAAAAGCACCTATGATAACTTTATACGGTTCTAGAAAAGGTGCAAATGAAATAGGAAGGGAAAACCCTACAACAATTGCTAAAACAGCACCAAGACCGGCTCCTGCTGATACACCCACAATTCCAGGGTCTGCAAGAGGATTACGGAAAAGTCCTTGCATCAGAACCCCAGAGACAGCTAAAGAAGCTCCGATCAATAGCCCTAAGATAACGCGAGGAAGCCTTATATCAATAAATATGAGATAATCACGCGTTCTACGACTAACAGAAAACTCTTGCGTAAACATGCTATAAAGAAAATCAAAGAGTGAAGTATTTGAAGCACCATTTAAAAGCCCGCTTAAAATACTAAAAACGAGGAATATTATGAGACCGAATAAGAGTATTTTTCTTAAATTTTCACGCTTTATTTTTTTCTGTTTTTCTGTTTCAGATGCATAAATCATGGACAGCTTCTCTACCAATTCCATCCGTTTTTATCGTTTTTGTTTGTACCATAAAGCATATGAATAAGTTCTCTTGATGCATCCGCAGTGCGTGGACCAAATCCTAAAAGGTACATAGCATCCATTTGTTTAATAGCGTGATTTTGGGCGGCAGCTGTTGCTTGAATTGCTGGTATAGCTAAAAGCTTTTCAAGATTAACAGATTTTCCACTGTGTGTTATAAGCAAAATAACATCAGGATTTGCTTTCAATAACGCTTCGTTATTGAGAAGTTTATACCCTTTATAATCAGTAATGGCATTGAGACCACCTGAAAGTTTTATGATACCATCAGCGGCTGTATCTGTTCCAGATGCCATAACGCGTCCATTTTGCACAGACAAAATAAAAAGCACTCGCTTTTGTTTTGTTACCTTTGCCAAAAGAGCATCATTGTCTACAAAGTCACGGCTTACTTTTTGAATTAATGCAGCGGCTTGCTCTTCACGATGGATGGCTTTTCCAACGAGACGAATTTTTTCTATAACACTTTCTCGAGAATAGCTTTCTGGTATAATCACGATAGGGATTGATGTTTTTTTGAGAATTTCAATTGTTGAAGGAGGCCCACTTCCTTCAATGAGCAAGATACCTTCTGGAGCAAAAGACAGAACACCTTCAGGTGAAAGAGCACGCATGTAACCAAGTACAGGAAGCTTGAGGGCTTCTTTGGGATAAACACTTGTACTATCACGGGCAACAAGTTGATCTTGTGCACCTAATGCATAAACAATTTCTGTCAGAGAACCACCAATAGAGACAATTCGTGCATTTTTAGAAAAATGCGTAGTAGGTTCAGCAATGACACGTTGAGAAAAGAAGTTAAGAGAAAGCAGTATAAAAAGAAGAAAAAAACTTAAGTGTCTGCGCAAAAGAAGTATAAGCATATTTTATCTTTCTAAGCGACGACCAATTTTTGATAGGGAGGAAGAGACTTCAATAAAGAACGCCAATCCTCACGCTCTTTTTGACCTTCTTTGCGCAGCCCAAAGAATTGAACAATCATACCATCATTTTTATCGAAAACTTCAAGTGAACTGATATAACCATCACGGGTAGGTTTGCGAACATGCCATACACTAGCAATTCCAGACGTGAGTAAATGAAGGTCAAAGCTTGGATCAAGAACATTAAGCCAAGGTCCCATTTGCTTAATATTTTTTACAGTTCCACTAAAAATTTGAATACACCCTTTATTCCCAACAAAACACATAATGGGCAGTTCTTTTTCTGCGACTTGGTTCAGCATTATTTCAACAGCATCTACCTGTAATTCATCGGCAAATTCATTGCCAGCATATTTTACAGCATGATGCCGATTAATTCTAAATTCGGAAATAATTTTATGAAGTTGGTGTACATCTGTCATTTTACGCCAACGATCCCGAAAATTCTCAATATCCAATTCTGTTATGTCACACTGAACTGGAAGGGAAACAGGAAGAATGTTAAGAACAGAGGACTGATCTTCAAGAAGGAGATTTTCAACAAGTTTATTCCACTCTTCCATGTTGGTCATATCTTTAGAATAGATTTTTAAAATAGCAACGCCATGCTCATCAAAGAACTGTAGACTTTTTGCAGGCTTTCCAAGGATAATGACATCATATTCAAAACCAAACTTCCATTGTTTTGTAAAAATACGCAAATCAATTTCACCCAACGTAATAGGAATATGTTGATTTTGAACAATTTTTTCAAAACATCCTGTTATTTCGTGAACAGCATATTCATTGCGTGTTAAGACCATGACTTTTCCAAGTCGCGGAGCACTTTCCAAGAGAGTAGCAACATTAGTTTGTAGTCTTTTTGCTTTTCCAATGGTACAATAGGCCGCAATAAGCTCCGCTTCGGATATACCAATCGAAACCGCAAAATCGCGGTTTCGCATTTCTTTTTTCTCTTCACGTAAACGAAGAATCATTTCAGCTGTATATGCCATGGACTTTACCTTTATGTTACTTAACTCAAAAACTAACTTTCAAATTTTATAATTCCAAGGCAATAGATTAAATTCTTTTAAGAGTTCAATCTATCACAAAATAACGCTTTACCGCCAACAGCTGAACAATCAAAAAACGATAAAACGGAAAGAATTAGGGCTTTTCTACCAAATCTTTGTAATTTTAAAGATATTAGAAACACAATAACTGATCCTTTTATCGATACGACTTTTGATCTAATCGTTAACAGACGTGACTAAAACTTTTGTACGAAAGACACCTTAAAGTTACGACCAGGCTGGCTATAATAATCCTTCGGAGCTATATTTTTATTCGCAATTGCATTTTTACCGGAAGGAAGATCTGATGCATTCCAATATTTTGTATTGAAAAGATTATAAACACCAGCTCTTAAGATAGGTCCTGTTTCACCGAATGGTTTCCACCACCCCGTCATATCAACAACATGGTATCCTGGAATTTTTTGATAATCAGATTCTCTAGCTACTTTGTCACGTTTGGCTGCCAAAGTAAGAATAATATCGCCCCCCCAAACCTCTTTTGCATATCCTAATCCGATAACGGCTTTCAAAGGAGGAATCGAGTTAAGATATTCCTTTTTGTCAAGATCTTTTCCTTGTGAATAGACAAGAGAAACATTGCTATGAAAATCATTTTTAAGAACTAAACGCGCCTTTGTTTCAACACCCAAAATTCTCACGCGTGAACGATTTATATAATGCAGACGTTTAAACCTGAATTCTTCTGACGGCCCTTTATCCTCGATATCTATGAAATTTTGATATTGGTTGATAAAGGCATTGAAAGAACCACCAAAACTTGCATTTCCATACCGTAGACCAATATCATACCCATTGCTTTTTTCTGGTTGAAGATCAGGATTTCCCTTTGCGTAATAAGCAGAGGGTCTAATATAAGAAACGTAAAGTTCTGAAATACGTGGTGCACGGAAAGCTTGTGCCCATTGAGCATAGAGCGTTATTTGATTACGAATATCCCACTCCATGCGTAATTTAGGAGAAAAGCGAGATCCATTTCTTTCTGGAGGAAATCTATCAGAAATTAGAGCTTTTTCATAAGCGGAGCTTTTTTGCGGAACATATTTGTACCAATCATACCGAACTCCTGATGTTATACGAAAACGATTATCACTCAACCCAATTTCATCTTCAAAAACAAAACCTAAATTATAACCATTTGTGTCTGGTGAATCTGACCGATTAGCAGGCATCATAGAGCATCCACGCGCATTTTCTTCTAAATGGCAATTGTCTTTACCGAACAAATAGTGATGAAATTTAGATGACGAAACATTAGCGGCAATCTTGAACGTATGGCTTACAGTGCCAAAATCGACTTTTTTAAGCGCATCTGCATTGAAACCATAATTGGTATTACGCAGAAAATTATCTCTCAAATAATCCCCTTTGGGTGCTCGAATACGAACACCAGTCATAGTGTCACGATCTAACTGCCTTTGCCAATAAAGCTGCCCACGAAAAGCATCAACAATCGCACCGCCATCACCATTATAATTATAAGAAAGAGAAAGACGTTCACGGTATTTATTGTCCTTATTATAAACAGAACCTGGGACATACGCAGTAGGAGCAAGAGCGGAGAATCCATTCAAGGAATGCGTATTTATATCATAATTAAAACGTTCTGCAGTAAAACCAAGCCGATGATTATCACTCAAATATTGATGAATTTTAAAAAGTAAGTTATTCTTGTCAAACTGAGAAGGGTTTTTACGTGTACGCTCTTCATATCCTCCCTCAGTTCCCATATTCTTACGTTCATTCCCCCCCACATAAGATCCTTGTAAAAGCAAGAATGTTCGATAATTGCGCACAGCAAAAGCTTGATTGATGCGCCAGCTGTTATCAACAGAGTTATAACCACCTTTTATAAGGCTCCCCCAATTCTTTTCTCCAGTTATAAGGTCTTCAGGATTAAGGGTACGCAACGCAATTACTCCCCCTAAGGCGCCAGAACCATAAAGACTAGAATCTGATCCTTGAATAGTATCAAACGCAGAAAGAGCGTTGAAATCAAAAGTGGTGTTTCCACCACCACCACCACGCAGTACATCATTAAACCAAGGAAGAGAAATACCATCCATTGTCGTAAGAACACGGTTCGCATCTAAACCACGAATAACAAAACTATTATTTTCTGAGTTATAAGAGACAGAAGGATTAAGACGACTCACGTCATACGCATCAGTTACTTGTTTTTCATCAATATTCTCGTTGGTTTTACGATCAGTTAGAATGGTTATTGAATTTGCAGCATCTTCTATTTTTTTTCCTTTAATAAGGATTGGTTTGAGCTCAGTCACAACATCCTTATCACTGTTTTGCGCAAAAACAAACGAAGGTATACAAACCGACAACGCACCTAAAATCACACAGCTCTTATGGATATTTTCTCGTCTTATTCGCATAACACATTATAACCTTTTTTTAAAACATCCCCTCTCTAAGCTTGAAACTTTACATAAAAACGCCTGACTTAACCCTATCAAAAGTTAACCAACCAAGCAGGAATGATTTAACAATATAAAATCACAGAGAAACCATATTAAACATGATAAAATCAGTCAAGAAAAAAGTTGCAATTTCAAAATAGCTTGTTTTAATGAGATGAAATACCAATATTGCACGTAGAATAGCGGCGGGAGAAACGATGAACTTTGCAAATATGAAGCAGCTATCAGCTCTTTGGATTGGTGCATTTGTTGGCGCCCTTTCTTTGCATATAGTATTGGGCGCACAGTTTTATTTTCGAAAGACTGGTGTCAGTAACGGTACGCTCTCTTCGACGGTTATGCTAACTCTTGCCCAAGAGAGTCTTTATCTGGATGCTGATATAGATTCGTCGAATCCAGATCATGATACAGACTTATCAAGTGTCAGTGCAAAATCAGAATTATTACAACCAGATCTTGCTGAGCAAGAGCCTGAGATATCGGAGAGGGTGGATGAAACTCAACCAGAAGAGCCGCAGCAGACTGTAGAAAAAGATGATTTTATAGAAAAGTCTTTGGAAGAATCTCTTCCTTATAAAGTAGAAGATAAAATATTTGAAAAAAAAACGAGACCAAAAACAGTTATCAAGCTCCCCCTTGTGAAGACTGCACGTTCGTTTACTGCTAGACAGAGCGGCAGTACAGCAGGGTTTGAAGATATGGTGTTGATGGAGTGGTTAGCAAAGGTACAGTCGCAATTAGAAAAGCAAAAAAATTATGTTGTAGGACAACGTACCAGTCGGGCAAAAGGAACGGTGAAGTTAGAGTTTAGGGTACACGAGCGGGGGAATATTTTTTCTAGCCGTGTCGTCGTTTCTGCCGGAGATCCAGAACTTGATCGGCTGGCTATGGCAGCCCTTCAACGTGTCGGCTCTTTTCCACCCCCTCCACCATCAAAGATAAACAAAATGATTAGAGTATCCTTGATATTTAGCTGATTTTTATGAAGGTTTCTGTTTAGATAATATATTGGTTTAGAATGATTGCTCATAATTTCATAATGTGAATGAAATATAGTTTTTTCTAGGTTTTTTTGACGTTGAATCAATCAAAACCATTCTCTTAAAGAGACGTCACAAGGGAGAACATGGGTAAAAAGTTTGAGGAGTGAACATATTTCTTATGAATGCTCTAAATGAAAAGGCTGTTGCAATATCAGGTATTAGGGGAGATGGTAGGCGCATCACTCTTATCTCATTAAAAGTGATATATCTAATCGCTATTCCATTCGAGAGAGATTTTTCATAAGTACTTTTCATATTCACCGTTGTGAAATGAACTTAAGAGCATTAAAAAATACCTTTTAAAATAAAAATAGGCATAAGAAATACATACTATTTGGGACAGATATTTTATTTTATATAAAGGGGGTGATCTTATATGTGAAAATGAGAGAAACAAAAGGTAAAGCTTCATCTTTATTGCTAAAAGATATGAATATGTTTAAAAGTTGTAAAGATGAATGAAAAGAGAAGGTGCAGGAGGATATTTTTTTATCTTTAAGGTTGTCTTACTCAATGAGTTTATCTTTTTGCTTTAGAGAGGATCCAAACAGCTATAGTGGTGATAACCTACCCCTATGGGGGATAGAAATATTGTAATCAGAAAAAACATGTTGTTGTACAAAACTTGAATGTTGATGAATAAGCAACAGTAAAAGGATACGCTATTCGTTTCACTCTTTTTACATTGATAATTTCTATGTTATTATCATTTATATCTTGAGAAGAAATGAAATATTTGTACAACATGATGATTGATAATGATCATTCATTATTTTATATATGGAATGAGAGCCCAGAATAGCGTAGAATTTTCCTATCTCAGCTCTATTGATACTAAATCAATTAAAATCACTTAAACTTGTACGTTAAAAGTGAGGTTGTATGTGGGTACTTTTTTAGGAAGGAACAAAGTCCTCTTAAGAGCCTACTCGTATTTGAGAAGATATATTATTTCCATCGACCAGAAAGAAGGTCGGTTTTTATATCTATTTTTCCAGTGAGTCTTGCTTTGTAGACGCTGTAATTTTCCATAACGCGCATCACGTAATTCCGTGTTTCTGTATAAGGAATGCGCTCAATCCAATCAACGATGTTATCGAGAGATTTTCCTCGAGGATCGCCATAACGTTTTATCCATTCATTAACTCGACGGGGCCCCGCATTATAGCCAATGAGCGTTAGGATATAGGATCCATTAAAACGTTCCAATTGTTCATTGAGAAAATGGGCACCTAATGTCACATTATAATGAGTATCACTGCTGAATTTTTTATGAGACCATGCGATTGAGTATTTTCTTGCTAGTGCTTTTGCTGTTGTAGGAAGCAATTGGAGTATACCTTGTGCACCTGCTTTTGATATGGCTGTTGGATTAAATTCGCTTTCTTGGCGTGCAATGGCATAGATAAGTGATTTTTCTTCTACAGAAATATGTGCAGAAGCTGGTATAGCGCCCAGAGGGTGAGAAAGTGCCCCGACATTTTTCCCTTGAAAAACAGCCATTTTCCCGATTTTGAGGCTGGTATAATAGTCACCATTTTTTTCTGCCATAACAGCCAAAAGGGCTAATTCACCAGGGCTTTCTATTTTTTTTCCAAGCTCTCTATAAAAAACTTTAGCAAAATCAGCATAGCCAGCTTCTTCAAGACGTTGAATTGCTTTAATAGTTTTTCTTGCACTAAAATGCTGTCGTTCAGCGGTTGTTGGTTTAGGAAAGGAGATGTTAAGCTTTTTTTGATTGAGTCGTGCAGCGGCTAATTGACCATAATAAGTTGTACCAAAATGAGCAGCGCGATGAAAGTAATATTGGGCATTTTTGTGTTCTCTTAGCGTTTCTGCTGTTCGTCCCATCCAGTAATATCCACGTGATGCAGAAAAAGGTAAAGAAGAAAGTTGAGGAATGCGTGAAAAGTGCTGCATTGCTAATTTAGGGTTATGAAGAAACCGTAGTGCGTACCATCCTGCGTGAAACTCAGCATCAACAGCTAATGCAGATGTCAAGCCAGTGTGCATTGCAACGAGTTGATAAGCCATTTGGGGTTTGTTTAAATCGAGCATTTCGCGAGAAAGGGCGCGTTGTTCTTTCCACAATGAATGAGGGTTCATAAGATGGAAGGTATCTTTGGATGTTTTCATCATGAGTGTTGCTGCGGCATCATATTGCTCTGTTCGCCGAAGATGACGCATTCGAGCAAACTGGAAGAGAGGATTTTTTTTCCATGTTCTCTCTATAGCTTGTAATTTTTGTGTCGCTCTAGGATCATTTTTTTCAACAGCTACAAAAGCATCAAAAAGAGATTGAGCATGGGCTAATTTTGCAACGCGTGCCGCTGAATCAAAACGATGTGCATACAGCATAAACTGCATGCGTTTAAAATGATCTATAGGTTTTAAGGCAGCACCTGCATTTTTAAGAACAAACATTTCTTCTTTTGCATTAAGCGGTGTTTTATGCCACCATGGCGCAATAATATATTGGGCACGGGTGATTTGTCCCATTGCGATAAGTGCTTTAGCAAAGAGAGCCATACCTTGTGCGGTAAGAGGGGGATGATGCAAAAATTTTTGGATGATGGCGCGTGTGACATTTGTTTCGTTAAGAAAAGCACGCTCAGCATTGCGTTGCATCGTTTCTATACCGGGCCATCCTTTTAGCATGTTGATTGCATTATATATTTCAGAGCTTGGTATATTATCTTGGTTTGACATCCCTAGCGCCCATGTCAAAATATAACGATCAAGGCTATGTTTTTCCAGTGAATTACGAAGACTTATTGTTTTTGCAATATTGTTGTTTGCAAGGGCATCTAGTCCAGCTTTTAGATGTTTGAGTGTCACAGTATTGTGCGAAGTCGTGTGTCTGTGTTGAAGAAGCTTTTGAGCTTCTTGTTTAAAGGCAAGGGGGATCGGACGGGTCGAAGGGATTGGTGCTTTCCCATGTAAAAGAGGTGTTTGTGCATAGGCACTTGAAAATAAAATTCTTATTGCCAGTATAAGTGCAGTAAAGGTTGATACGAAAAGAGAGGTAGAAAACACACGCATAGAGAAAAGACCTTGAGACCTTGCTTTTTGTAAGAAACTTAAGGTCTTATAGAACACAAGCATGAAAAACGCGTTAATACGGATGGCTTATTTTAAAGAAATGTTCAAAATTTAAGGAGGGACATCTTCATTTTATGGAAGCTTTTTTTGAAATTCATCTTGCTTCAATAATAGAGCAAGATTATGCTTTATTTAAAATTTATAAAGGCGATTATTAAAAAAAACAAAAGCGAACATTATAGGGAGTTTATCATGCTCAAGGGAGCTATAACTGCGCTTATCACACCGTTTGATCAGAAGGGTGCAATTGATGAGAAAGCGTTTTGTGAATTTGTTGAATGGCAGATCACACAAGGGATTAACGGTGTAAGCCCTGTTGGAACGACAGGTGAATCAGCAACTTTAAGTCATGAAGAACATAAGCGAATTATAGCATTGTGTGTTGAGCAGGTCGCAAAGCGTGTTCCTGTTGTTGCTGGAGCAGGATCCAATAGCACAAGTGAAGCTATAGAGCTTGCACAATATGCGCAAAAAGCTGGTGCAGATGCCGTTTTGGTTGTTACGCCCTATTATAATAGACCCAATCAGTCTGGTTTATATAAGCATTTTTCTTCTATTGCCAAAGCTGTTTCTATCCCGATTATAATTTATAATATTCCAGGGCGTTCTGTTATCGATATGACTATGGAAACAATGAGAGGCCTTTATCAAGACTTTAACAATATCATTGGTGTTAAAGATGCAACGAGCAGAATTGAGCGCGTGAGTGAACAAGGTGAAAAATGTGGCAAAAATTTTGTGCAGCTTTCTGGTGATGATTGTACAGCATTAGGTTTTAATGCCCATGGAGGTGTCGGATGTATTTCAGTTTCCTCCAATGTTGCTCCAAAACTTTGTGCAGAGCTTCAAGCTGCTTGCTTTCATGGTGATTATAAAACAGCAAGGGAATTAAATGATCGCCTCATGCCTCTCAATCGAGCTGTGTTTATTGAACCTAGCCCTGCAGGGATTAAATATGCTGCTGCAAAATTGGGGTTTTGTGGTGAAACTGTGCGTTCTCCGATCGTTCCATTAACAGAGAGCACCAAGAAGATTATTGATGCAGCCCTTATTCATGCGGGTCTTTTAAAAGCATAAAATGATATTGATAAAACCATGAATAAAAAAAAGAACACGCCTGCACGGAAAATAATTGCTGATAATCGTAAAGCTCGTTTTAATTTTGAAATTCTGAATAATCTTGAGGCGGGTCTTGTTCTCCAAGGAGCGGAAGTGAAGTCTTTACGTTCTAATCATGCTAATATTGCTGAAAGCTATGCCAGTTTTGAAAATGGAGAATTATGGTTAGTCAACAGCTATATTCCTGAATATACGCAAGCCAATCGTTTTAATCATGAGCCGCGACGTTTGCGTAAATTATTACTTTCAAAACGTGAAATGGCACGCTTTTTTAATGCAACATCCCGTGAAGGAATGACACTTATTCCTCTCAAACTTTATTTTAACGAACGTGGGCGCGTTAAGTTAGAGATTGCTCTCGCCCGTGGGAAAAAACTTCATGATAAGCGTGAAACGGAAAAAAAACGTGATTGGGGACGTGAAAAAGCAAGACTTTTAAAAAGATATGGATGATCGGCTTGGATATGCTTTATTGATTTAGCATTGATCTAAGTATGTTTTGGCTGCTTGAAAAATTTGGTGAAACATAGCATCTGTCAAGCGGCCGGTATTCGTATTATAACGAGAACAGTGATAGCTGGAAAAGATGCGTAATCTACCAATGTTATTGATTGTGCCATGTCCAAAAGGATGCGCTAAAACTTTTGCATTAAGAGCGCGTATGGTTGAATGGTGTGCAATGGTGCCTAAGGTAATAACGGCTTTAAGTTCGGGAAGATTTGTTAAAAGAGGCGAGAAGAAAGAGCGGCACGTGTTAATTTCAGCACCGGTGGGTTTATTTTCTGGTGGAACACAACGAACAGAGTTAACGATTGCAGCATCGATCAGTTCAAGAGTATCGTCTGCTCTTTCTTCGAAGGTTCCTTGGGCAAATCCGAATTTTTTTAAAGTGGAATAAAGTAAGTGTCCAGCATAATCACCCGTAAATGGACGCCCAGTTCGATTAGCACCTCGTAAACCGGGAGCAAGACCAACAATGAGAAGACGCGTTGTGTCTGCTCCTTTATAGGGAAAGAAAGGGCGTACCGGTGCGTTATGCCAACGTGGTTCTTTCACACGCCAGTCAGCAATAAACTGATGAAGCCTAGGGCATAAATTGCAATTTTGGGGTGGCTCTGGGTAAAGTGATGTTAATGGGTTATTCATGGCGTTAGGCATTAATTGTTTTTTATTCTTTTAAGTCTTTTATGGCGTGTACGATGGATCATGTTTTGATAAAAAAATCAGAATATCAATAAACTTTTTTAGAAAAAGTTTAATATAAACTTATGGCGAATGATGATGTAACAAGAAGCAATCTTTCAGTCATTTATTCGATGAATAAGAGTGTAATATATATGATGTTTAAAGAAAAAAATTTGTTTTTCATAAATATAGTATCATAAAAAATGTGCATAAAGCTTTTGTTATTGGAAAGGATTTTTAAGAGCTTGTATTTCTTTTAAGAAAATTAAAGACTCCAAAGAGATATTTTGTCAAGAAACACTTTTCTTTCCTCGAATCCAATCTATTGGAATTGTTTGAAGCACAGCTTTGATAACGAGCATGAAAAGAATATACATTTTTCTATAAAGTTACCAAGAGTTTTCTCAAATAAGTTCTTTAAGAAAAAAATATAAAAGTTTATATTGTTTTCTTGTGTTTTATTTTGACTATTGTATATACTCCTCATATCCGCTATTAAATTTTTATTTGAGAAAGAGACATAAATGGCTCGTGTAACGGTAGAAGATTGTATTGATAAAGTTGATAACCGCTTTGAATTGGTACTTTTAGCAGGGCATCGGGCGCGTCAGATTTCACAAGGTGCGCAGATTACAGTTGATCGTGATAATGATAAAAATCCAGTTGTTGCTTTGCGTGAAATAGCAGAAGAAACATTGTCTCCTGCTGATTTAAAAGAAGATCTTATTCATTCGCTGCAAAAGCATGTGGAAGTAGATGAACCAGAAATGGCAAGTGAGTTCATTACCCATTCAAGTGAAGCTGAAAGTGTTTTTAATACATCATCGCAAGAAGAAGGAGCTTCATTTGATCAAATGTCAGAAGAAGAGCTTTTAGCGGGAATTGAAGGTTTGGTTGTTCCAGAAAAAAGTGACGATTATTAATTACGGCGGTTGATATTACAGGGGTGAAGATACCTTGTCAGATAGGGAGAAGTTATTTTTCTTGTTCTTTATTGATAAGGCGTGTTCAATAAGGGTTAGAGGTGTGAAAAGATAAAGGATATGCTCGTATGATGCGTCAGCGTGAGCTTGTTGGCCGTGTTCAGCGTTACAAGTCTGACGTAGATGAGGCTCTTCTAAACAGAGCCTATGATTATGCAATGAAAAAGCATGCCCATCAAAAGCGTGCTTCAGGTGATCTTTATTTTTCCCATCCTTTGGAAGTTGCTGCTATTTTAACGGATATGCGGTTAGACGAGGCAACGATTGTTGTTGCTCTTTTGCATGATACAATTGAAGATACAAGCGCTACGCGGGCAGAAATTGATCAGCTTTTTGGTTCTGAAATTGGGAAGTTGGTTGAAGGGCTTACAAAGCTTAATAAGCTTGATCTTGTATCAAAGAAAGCTGTACAGGCGGAAAATCTTCGTAAACTTCTTATTGCCATTTCTGATGATGTTCGTGTTCTTTTAGTCAAACTTGCAGACCGCCTTCATAATATGCGTACCCTTGGTGTCATGCGTGATGATAAACGTCGACGAATTGCTGAGGAGACAATGGATATTTATGCGCCACTTGCAGGCCGTATGGGAATGCAGGATATGCGCGAGGAATTAGAGGATCTCTCTTTCTTTTATTTAAATCCAGAAGGCCATCGTACGATTACCAATCGACTTTCTGAATTATCAAAGCGCAATCGTGATTTGCTTTCCACAATTGAAAATGAATTGACAAAACTTTTTTTGGAAAATGGCATTAAAGCAGATGTTAAAAGCCGTCAGAAAAAATCTTATTCTGTTTTTCGTAAAATGGAAAGTAAAGCATTATCTTTTGAACAATTATCGGATATTTTTGGGTTTCGTGTGATTGTTGAAACGGTGGATGATTGTTATCGTGCTCTTGGTGTTATCCATACGACCTGGCCGATGGTTCCTGGTCGTTTTAAAGATTATATCTCTATACCAAAGCAAAATGATTATCGTTCTATTCATACAACCATTGTGGGACCTTCAAGACAACGTGTTGAATTGCAAATTAGAACGGCTGTCATGAATGAAGTTGCTGAATATGGGGTTGCAGCCCATTCCATATATAAAGAGCACGGTTCCAATTATTCGACTTCGAAATTATCAAGTGAAACGAATGCCTATGCATGGTTGCGTCAAACGATACAATCTTTATCTGATGGAGATAATCCGGAAGAATTTTTAGAACATACAAAACTTGAGCTTTTTCAAGACCAAGTTTTTTGTTTTACGCCAAAAGGTCGATTAATTGCTTTTCCTAAAGGCGCGACACCTATTGATTTTGCTTATGCTGTCCATACAGACATCGGCGATTCTTGTGTGGGCGTAAAAATCAATGGTCGTATTATGCCTTTAATGACTAAATTAAAAAATGGTGACGAAGTTGATATTATCCGTTCACATGCTCAAATTCCGCCAGCTGCATGGGAATTTCTTGTTGTCACAGGTAAAGCACGTTCAGCTATTCGACGCGCAAGCCGAGCAGCGGTACGTAAGCAATATTCGGGTTTAGGATATCGTATTCTTGAGCGTTCGTTTGAATATATGGGAAAACAATTTTCAAAAGATGTTTTAAAGAAAGTTTTGCCACGTTTGGCACGTAAAGATGTAGAAGATGTATTGGCTGCTGTTGGGCGTGGAGAGTTGTTTTCCTCTGATGTGATTAAAGCGGTTTATCCTGATTATCAAGAACGTGTAGTACAAAAGTCATCTTTTAAGCCTGGGGAAGAAGGGTGGTTTAATATTGAAAATGCTCAAGGGATGATTTTTAAGGTTCCAGAAAATGAAAAGGATGCAATGATAGAGGATCATCAATCTAAAGCCTTACCTATTCGAGGAACCCGTGGAGATATACCTGTACGCTTTTCACCGGAAGGGGCTGTACCTGGAGATAGGATTGTTGGCATTATGCAACCAGGCGCAGGAATCGTTATTTATCCAATCCAGTCTTCGGCTTTGATGGCCTATGATGATCAGCCAGAACGATGGATTGATGTCCGCTGGGATATTGATGCTCAAATGAATGAACGTTTTCCTGCAAGGATGAATATTTTGGTTGTCAATAGTCCTGGTTCTTTAGCTGAAATTGCGCAAATAATTTCTGCTAACGATGCTAATATCCAAAATTTATCTTTTATCCGTACAGCACCAGATTTTACGGAAATGATGATTGATCTAGAAGTTTGGGATTTAAAACATTTGAATCGTATCTTTTCTCAGTTAAAAAAGGCAGATTCAGTTAGTACAGTGCGGCGGGTTCATGGATAACAGGGAAGATTTTGCAATGAATACACAAGATGTCATTGATATTTTTAAACAAGCAGATGCTATTCTAGAGGGGCATTTTATTTTAACATCGGGGCGCCATAGTGCAACTTATATGCAAAAGGCAAAAGTTTTTATGCATGCTGACTTGACGGAAAAGCTCTGTCGTGGATTGGCTGGAAAAATCAAAGAATCTATCGAGGAACAAATTGATTATGTTGTTGGTCCCGCAATTGGCGGTCTTATTCCCTCCTATGAGACTTCACGTCACCTTGGTGTTCCTTCCCTTTGGGTAGAGCGTGTCGATGGCGTCTTTGAATTGCGTCGTTTTGAAATCAAAAAGGGTGCGCGGGTTGTTATTGTTGAAGATATTGTGACAACGGGTCTTTCTATTCGTGAGACCGTTGAGGCACTCGCAGCAGCAGGAGCAGAGGTATTGGCAAGTGCATGCATCCTTGATCGCTCTGGTGGTAAGGTTGATGTTGGTGTTCCGTTGATTGCACTAGCTGAATACGAGATAGCTTCTTATGCGAGTGATGCACTTCCTGCAGATCTTTCTGCTCTTCCAGCAATTAAACCAGGAAGTCGAAATATTTAATTGTCTTTCTATTTTTTTTTATGCAAAAACTTAAAAAGATTAATTTGAGTGATATAGATTATTTTATCATCAAAGGATGTATATTGAGAGTCATATGCTTTTTCGTCGTCGAGAACCAATAGATTTTGTAACGCGTATTCGACTTTGGTTATGGCCACGTCGTTCATTTTCTCGCTCATTTTCTTACATCTACAAACGTATTTTGCGTATATCAGCAACACCGCACGAGGTTGCATTAGGGTTTTCTATTGGCATTTTTTTAGCCTGTTCTCCTGTCTTCGGTGTGCATATTATTTTGGCAATATTTTTTTCTTGGGTTTTGCGTGCAAACGTTGCAGCTGCAATCATTGGGACGTTTTTTTCTAATCCACTTACATTTTTATTGATTGTCATGGCTGATTATAAAGTAGGGTATTTTTGTTTATCGCTTTTTAGCGATGTCAATGAGATTTCTCTTTCTCAAATTCGCGCTCTGTTTAACGGTTTGACGGTGTCAAATCTCTCTCTCCTTTTTAAAGGTGCATGGAACACAATTATGAGTCCTATGATTTTAGGTGGAACTCTTTTAGGTGTTGTTTTTGGTGGTTTATCTTATATAGGTGTTTACAGAGCAACGGTTCGTTTTAAACAAAAGCGATATCAAAAGATTATAAAAAAAGGCGTTTAAAGAAGCGTTCATCGTAAGAAAGATCGGATAATATCTTATGATTGTTGGTCTTGGAAATGATTTGGTTGATATACGACGTATTGAGAGAATGTTGGTTCGTTATGGCGAGCGTTTTATCCAGCGTATTTTTACGGATATTGAAAGGAATAGGTCCGAAAATCTCAAAAAGAAGTCTTCTTCTTATGCGAAAAGATTTGCTGCTAAAGAAGCATGTGCTAAAGCCTTAGGGACGGGAATCGCTTATGGTATCAATTGGAAAGACATGGGGGTAGTTAATTTGTCTTCTGGGAAACCAGTCATGCAATTAACAAATCATGCGCAAATGCAACTTCAAAAGTTATTACCCCCTCATCATGATGCAGTTATTCATCTCAGCATCACAGATGATTTTCCTTGGGCACAGGCATTTGTTATTATTGAAGCACTTCCACGTGGATAGATGGCGTGAGAGATTGTGCTTTTGTTATTTGAATATTATGATGAAAAAAAGTTATATTTGTGATGAAAAGGCAGTTGGTGATGGTCCAAAAAGATAAAATACATAAAAAAGAAAAAAAAGGTGGGATTCTTGAATTAATTTCTGTTTTAATACAGGCTCTACTTCTAGCAGCGTTTATTCGAACACTTTTTTTTCAGCCTTTTAGTATTCCTTCCGGTTCAATGCGTCCTACTTTGTTAGTTGGGGATTATCTCTTTGTTTCTAAGTATGCATATGGGTATTCTCATTTTTCCATCCCCTTTTCTCCGCCCCTTTTTTCTGGACGTATTTGGGCATCCCAACCTCAACGGGGAGATGTGGTCGTTTTTCGTTTACCAAGTAATCCGAAAATCGATTATATAAAACGCGTTATTGGGCTACCAGGTGATCGTATACAAGTTCGTCAAAGCGTTCTTTATATTAATGATAAAGCTGTTTCACGTCACTTTATGGGAGAGATTGATAATTCGGATATAACGGAAGTAAACTATCCTGTTGAGGTTTATCGCGAGACTCTGCCCAATGGTGTTCGCTACGATACGCTTGATTTAGCTTTCATTCCAAAAGTTGATGACACGAAAGTCTTTGAAGTTCCTCAGGGACATTATTTTATGATGGGAGATAATCGCGACAATTCAGATGATAGTCGTTTGGATGTAGGTTATGTTCCAGAAGAAAATCTGATTGGTCGCGCGAGCGTGATTTTCTTTTCTATCAGTAACGGTTCAAGTGCTTGGCAGATTTGGCGCTGGCCATTTGACGTACGTTGGAAACGTTTGTTTTCTTTCATAAATAAGGTTCATGATTTGCCGCTTATCAAGCAAGGAAACAACGATGAAACCTCTCATGATTGATCAGCTTTTCAAGCTGACGGGGCATCGTTTTCAAGATGAAGAAAAATTAAAAAGAGCATTAACACACGCGAGTGTGAAAGATTCGGAACAAGGGAATTATGAACGATTAGAATTTCTAGGGGATCGGGTTCTAGGACTTTTGATCGCAGAGATGCTGTATCAACTTTTCCCTAAAGCAAGTGAAGGTGAACTATCAGTCCGTTTGAATCATCTGGTCAATGCGCAGACATGTGCTGATATTGCACGTGAAATGAGGCTGCCCGATATGATCCAAGTTGGTTTTGAGATGAGAAATTTTGAAGGGCGTCGACTCATCAATATGCATGCAGATGTCGTAGAAGCTTTAATTGCAGTGATGTATCTTGATGGAGGATTAGAGAGTGTTCGTCCCTTTATTCAAAAATATTGGCAAAGTCGGGCAAAGAAAATGAATGCTGGTCGACGTGATGCCAAGACAGAGTTACAAGAATGGGCACATATACAAGGTAATGCACAACCACATTATCAGATTATCAAACGCTCAGGTCCAGATCACGATCCTGTTTTTATAGTAGAGGTTAGTATTTCAGGTTTTGCTTCAGAGATTGGGCAGGGAAGCTCTAAAAGATATGCTGAAAGAATGGCCGCTGAAAAAATTTTGCGACGAGAGGGTGTGTGGAAAACAATAGGAAAAAATGATCATGAGTGACGTTATGAAAACGCGTTCTGGTTTTGTTGTGCTTATTGGGATGCCTAATGCTGGTAAATCGACATTGGTTAACCAATTGGTTGGAACAAAGGTTTCAATTGTAACACATAAGGTACAAACAACACGAACTTTAATCCGCGGTATTGTCATTCATGATGATGTGCAAATTGTGTTGATCGATACACCGGGTGTTTTTCGTCCTCATAAGCGTTTAGAACGTGCCATGGTTTCTGCTGCTTGGGGAGGGGCTAAGAGCGCTGATGTTCTGCTTGTTTTAATTGACGCTCAAAGTGGTCTTTCGGATGAAGTTGATATGATGTTAGATATTGTAAACACTATGAAACAAGAAAAAGTTCTTGTTTTAAATAAAGTTGATACAGTTGTTAAATCATCTCTTCTAGCATTAACCACTAAAATAAATGAACGTGTAAAGTTTGCGCAAACATTTATGATTTCTGCCCTAAATGGTTCTGGTTGCAAGGATTTACTTCATGCGTTGAGTAACATGATGCAGGAGGGGCCATGGTATTATCCAGAAGATCAAATTTCCGATATGCCTATGCGTCATCTTGCTGCTGAAATTACGCGTGAAAAACTTTTTCTTCGTCTTCATGATGAGCTTCCTTATTCCTCAACAGTTGAAACAGAAAGCTTTCAAGAGCGTTCAGATGGTTCCGTTAAAATCAATCAAGTCATTTATGTAGAACGTGAGAGCCAGAAGAAAATTATTTTAGGAGCAAAAGGCGATACAATTAAAACGATTGGTCAAGCAGCACGCAAGGAGCTCATGAAAATTATGGATCAAAAGGTTCATCTTTTTCTTTTTGTGAAAGTGCGTAATAATTGGGATGCCGATCCAGAACGTTATCGCGAAATGGGATTGGATTTTTTGAAATAATATTTTAAAAAATAATTAAAATACAATGAAATGGAAAGAACAAGCTGTTATTCTTGGAGCACGCCAATATGGTGAGACAAGTGTTATTCTTGAGATTATGACGCGTGAACGTGGTCGTTATATGGGGGTGGTAAAAGGGGGACGTTCGCGTCGGATGGCAGCTCTTCTTCAGCCTGGAAATTTTGTGGAGGCTGAATGGAGTGCGCGTTTAGAAGAGCATTTGGGACTTTTTCGCCTAGAAGCACTTGATTTACATGCGGCACGATTAATTTGTCGACCAGAAGCACTTTATGCTTTGCAATTGGTTGCTTTTCATTTGAGGCTCCTTCCTGAGCGTGATCCGCACCCCGTTTTATATGATACTTTACACCTTTTTATGCAGAATTTTGATGAACCATTTGTAAATGCAGAATTGCTTGTACGTTTTGAAATGCGACTTCTTGAAGAACTTGGTTTTGGTCTTGATTTATCTTGTTGTGCTGCAACAGGTCGTCAGGAAAAGCTTTATTACGTATCGCCAAAATCTGGACGGGCTGTCTGTGAAGAAGCAGGGGAACCTTGGAAAAGAAAGCTTCTTATTCTCCCACAGTTTCTTGTGAAAAGAGCGACTCGTCCGGCTGATTTTAGGGATATAATAAATGGTTTTAATTTAACGGGTTTTTTTCTTATGCGTCATGTCTGGGAGCCACGAGATATAAAACAGCCATCAGTCCGCATGAATTTGATACAGTTGTTTGAGCGTCGATTTGGTATACAGGCATTCATTTTTTGATGTGATCATAATTGAATAGAATGGAAAAATGAAAATTTTAAAGGCAATTTCTGAAGTTCGCCAATATACTTTAGAAGAACGAAGTTTGGGCTTTTCGATTGGTTTTGTTCCAACAATGGGATCTCTTCATGAGGGGCATCTGGCATTAGTACAGCGAGCAAAAGCCATGTGTGATCGCGTATTGGTTTCTATTTTTGTAAATCCAAAGCAATTTGGACCTGATGAAGACTTTTATCAATATCCAAAAGACTTGAGAGGCGATTGTGCTTTATTGGAAAAAGCGGGTGTTGAATGTATTTTTGCGCCTTCTGTGGAAGAAATGTGGCCCTTGGGAAATGATACGATTGTAAAGGTAGAAAAATTATCACGTATTTTGATGGGAAAATTACGTCCAGGGCACTTTTGTGGTGTAACGAGTGTGGTTGCTAAGCTTTTTAATATTATTCAGCCCGATAAAGCTTTTTTTGGAGAAAAGGATTTTCAACAAATTTTAATTATTCGGCGTATGGTTGAAGATTTAGCGTTTCCTGTTGAAATTATTGGAGTCCCTATTTTACGTGAAGCAGATGGTGTTGCATACTCTTCACGGAATAAACTTTTAACATTAGAAGATCGTAAAGCGGCCAAAATTATTCCTGAAAGTGGAAAAGCTGTTGAAAAGCTTTTCCATGAAGGTGAGCGGTCGGTTGATAAGTTATGCAAAATTGTTCGCAATATTTTACAAAAAGAAACGCGTGCAATCGTTGAAGCAATAGATTTACGGGATATGGAAACGTTATGCGAGGTCAAAGGAACATTGAATAAACCAGCAGTTTTACTTCTTACTGTTCGCTTTGGTGAAGTAAGGCTTATTGATCAATACATATTGCAAGAGAAGGGCGAAAAATGAGTGTACATAAAACTGTAAAGCGTATAACATCTTCTCAAATACGCGACAGAAAGGGACAACAGCCGATTGTTTCTTTAACAGCTTATCAAGCTTATACTGCGCGGATTGCTGATCCCTATTGCGATATCCTTTTGGTTGGTGATAGCGTTGGTATGGTGGTATATGGGTTTGAGACAACGCTTCCTGTTGATCTAGATATGATGATTTTACACGGGCAGGCTGTGGTGCGTGGATCTCAAAAAGCTCTTGTCGTTATCGATATGCCTTTTGGTTCTTATGAAGAAAGTAAAGAGCAGGCTTTTTTAAATGCATCGCGTATTCTTGCACAAACGGGGTGTGGGGCCGTTAAGCTTGAAGGTGGAGTTTATATAGCGGAAACAATAGATTTTTTATGTAAACGTGGCATACCAGTGATGGGACATATTGGTCTTACGCCCCAAGCGGTCAATCGTTTTGGTGGTTTTAAGACACAAGGACGTAAAGAGAGTGATTGGCAAAAAATTGAAGCCGACGGAGCCGCGATTGAAAAGGCTGGTGCTTTTGCTATTGTTTTGGAAGGAATCGTTGAACCTTTAGCCGTAAAATTGACAGAAAAGCTTTCTATTCCAACAATCGGTATTGGCGCATCTAATCAATGTGATGGACAAGTTTTAGTGATGGAAGATATGTTGGGTTATAGTGCTCACGTACCCAGATTTGTGCGTCGTTATGGAGACCTTGAAAAAGCCATGGAAACCGCAATCAAAAATTATGCAGAGGATGTTATTTCCCGTGCTTTTCCAGCGGACAGGGAAGTTTATAAACTGAAATAAATTTTAGTTTAAGCTAAAAGTTCGATAAGGGCACATTTGTTTATTTTTATAATGAATGTACACTATTTCATATATTTTTGTATGCAATTTTAGCGATGGTTTTTTTCGTGGTTTTAAAGGGAGAGTTATGCAAAACAGAATGCTATCGGGGTGCTAATTTACATACTTTTTTAAAGAAATATTTAGACATCTAATTCTATTTTGCAACGGCACTCGTGAATGGTATAATGCAAGAAGGCTTCTAGGAACTCTATAAGTTTATAAAGCATTAGTATCTTTACGCTTCATAAAAAAGTAGGAGTCACCACACACTTTGCCAACTTCCAATGTTGCTGACGAGTACTTACGACTTGAGAGGCTTTCATAAGCGGTATTTTTAGTCTTATTATGTAAGTTTTATCCCCACGGCTTTCTCTGATTATGGTGTGTAAGCAAATAATTTAGTATAAACAGATTTGAAATGAGTGAATCTTACCATATTAGGTGGGACTTATTTAATATGAAAAAAAACACATTATTATTATAAATCAGTAAGTCTATAATGACAAGAAATCAACAATACAAAGAGAGTCTATAATTTTTGGGTATCTAAGTCATTAAAGCGCGCTAAAAATACGTTTTCAACTTGTTGTGTAGAGGAGGGGTATAAATTAAGATCATCGGGTAAAATATTATTGGGAGAGCCAAAATAGCGAAGGGCTTCTTCTGTATTAAATCCAGCAAGTGTGATTGCTTCGTGATATGCAGCAATACGGTCAGCTTGTTTGATTTTTTTTAAAAGTTTTTGAGAAAGATCAACGGGAAGAGAAAATCGCATGTGAATCGCATCTTGGATACGCTTTTCAATGCGTTCATAGTGTTTTCCTATGACAGCTTTAAAGGGTGAAATTATATCGCCGATGACATATTCTGGTGCATCATGAAGAAGAGCACAGAGACACTCATACTTCAGCGATTGCGGAAAAAGTTTTTGAAATATTTGTTCAACCAAAAGTGAATGTTGTGCAACAGAATAGGCATGCTCTCCTCGTGTTTGTCCATTCCAACGTGCTACACGAGCAAGCCCATGGGCAATATCTTCAATTTCAATATCAAAAGGAGAAGGATTAAGAAGATCAAGTCTGCGTCCAGAGAGCATTCTTTGCCAAGCGCGAGCTTCTCCACTTTTTAATAATTCAGCTTTAGCCATGCGTATTTTCTATCGTATTTTCAGAAAAGGTAAAATTCATATTTTCAGCAATGCTTATAGTGACAGGAATATTTTTTACAGTAAAGGGAATGTTATGATCCATAGCATCTTTGACATGGTCAATACGCATTAAAGCGAGAGCCTCATTTGCAACAGATGTTCCCAAGCGGCCAAGAACTTTTGTTCCTGCTTCAATGCTTGATTGAGGGGGGAGGTCACATTGGCCTTTTACAATCAAAATACGGCGGCGTGCTGCATGGCGGTGGTGCATTCGTGAAACAACTTCTTGTCCAATATAACACCCTTTATTGAATGCCAATCCATTAATTTGATCGTAATTAATATCATGAGGAAAGACTTTGCCGATTTCATAGTCTTGATCACTTTCTGCAATTGCATAACGAATTCGCAATTGATTCCATATGTCATAATTTTCTGAAGCCCAAAAAGGAACTTTGCTATAGATTCGTATTATTTTTTCTTTTTTTGGAAAGCGTTTATCAACAAAATTTGAATCAAAACTTAAAGTATTTGATTCATTTTTCCAAGAAACGATAACAAGCCCTTGTAATGGTTGTATAATTTCTACTTTTTTACGCAGTTTATAGAGCAACAGATGCTTGTAGAGTGTATCGGCCAAAGACATTACAATATCAATAAAATAACTATTCTCTCTTTTACCGATAAGAAAATCAGCAAGGACCTTTCCTTGTGGGGATAAGAGGGCTCCAGGGAAAAGTTCTTGGGGACTTATTTTTTTTACATCTGTTGTGATTAGGGATTGCAGAAAATCTGTTGCTTCTTCGCCTGTAATTTGAATAATTTTTCGGTTTTTTAAGCAAATGGCATTTTGTTTTTCAATCATGGTTCTTGCCTTTCTGCTCAAAGTTACATAATCGATAAGTGAGCAATATGTAAGGAGCGTGGCTATGTTTAAAACATTTGATACAATTTTTAAAGGTGCAACACTTGTGAATCATGATGGAAAAAGCAAGCGTGATATTGGTGTTACAAATGGCCGTATTGCTGAAATTGGCGACCTTACATGCGCCTCAGCTGGTGAGGTGATTGATTGTACGGGGCTTCATATTTTGCCGGGAATTATTGATAGTCAAGTGCATTTTCGTGAGCCTGGTAATGAATATAAAGAAGATTTGGAAAGTGGCTCATATTCTGCTGTGTTAGGGGGGGTTACAGCAGTGTTTGAAATGCCTAATACCCATCCATTGACAACATCAGAAGAAACATTAAGAGATAAGGTTAAGCGCGGATTTCATCGTATGCATTGTGACTTTGCATTTTGGGTTGGAGGAACGCGTGAAAATGCTCATGAACTTTCTGAATTAGAAAGACTTCCTGGTGCGGCTGGAATTAAAGTCTTTATGGGATCTTCTACCGGTGATCTTTTGGTTGATGATGATGAAAGTGTACGCCTTATTTTAAAAAATACACGCCGTCGTGCAGCTTTTCATTCTGAAGATGAGGAAAGACTCAAAGAACGTAAAATACTACGTATTGAAGGAGATGCGTCCTCACATCCGATTTGGCGTGATGAGGTTGCGGCGTTAAAATGTACGCAGCGTTTGGTAAAAATTGCCCATCAGACAAAAGCGCGCATTCATGTGTTACATCTTTCGACAGAAGAAGAAATTGATTTTCTCAAAAAACATAAAGATGTTGCAACAATTGAAGTGACACACCACCATTTGACTCTCACGGCTGATGATTATAAGCAGTTTGGCACATTAATTCAGATGAATCCACCTATTCGTGAATCGCGCCACCGTGAAGCTCTTTGGTACGGTGTTCAACAGGGGATTATTGATGTTTTAGGCTCAGATCATGCGCCTCATACCCTTGAAGACAAGCTTCAATCTTATCCCTCTTCACCTTCAGGAATGACAGGAGTGCAAACAACGGCAGCCATTATGTTAACACATGTGAATGCAGGAAAAATATCTCTGGAGCGTTTTGTTGATCTCACTTCACATGGCCCTAGCCGTATTTTTGGTATAAGCTGTAAAGGACGTCTTGCTGTTGGATATGATGCTGATTTGACTATTATTGATCTTAAACGAGAAGAAGTGATGATGAATAGTTTAATTGGTTCGCGTGCCGGTTGGACACCTTATGATGGTCAAAAGGTTAAAGGCTGGCCTGTCGGAACTATTATCCGTGGTATGCGCGTTATGTGGGAAGGTGAAATTGTCACGCCTTCACAAGGAGAGCCTGTTAAATTTATAGAAACTTTGGTGTAAACAGCATAAATTTTATCCTATTATGCCACAAAATACTATCATTTAAGGAGAAGGTACATCAGCTTCCTTAACACATAAGTTTTTTTTATGTGTGGTGAATATTTTTAGGCTTGTTACATGAGTGGGAAGCCAAGTGAAATTCAATAGAACTTGGACTATTTACAAACTAGGTTTTTAAGAATGTTCGTCCTTTGAGGTGTGGAGAAGAAGCCAAAGAGTGATACGGGAAAAGCTGCTCATAAGAATATAGGCACATCGAGGCATTGTTCTTCAGAAGTTTCTTTATTTTCGAGAAGATAACTTATTGCTCTATTCATTTGTGAAGAGGGCACTATTGATATCACTTAACTGACAAGGAGATGCTTTTTATACGGGTTAGTTGTTATAATGCATGAGAAGATTTTCAGATAAAGCTCTTCCTTCTTTAATATATCTTTGATTGGCTTCAATGGCTGCTTGGGTACAATGATGATAATTTTCTGAGAAAGCGCGATACGCTTCATTAAATGCCTCATAAAAATAAGCACGTCTTTGTGGAATGGGGTGTTCTGCTTCAATGAGTGCGTTCATATAGTCATACCATTGATTTATTGGCACTTGGTTTGTTGGAGGCTCACAAAGATTTTGGAGAAAATGCAGGGATCCCAAAATTTCCGCGAGGCGAAGTAATTTTTTCTCATAAGGTGGAGATTGTTGTGAAAAGGTTGGCATCGAAATGACAAGAAATATTAAAAGAATGATTTTTTTCAATTTATTACGCATTATTTTGATTGCTTTCTTTTAAAAACAATTGTGTCACGAGAACGATGTTTAAAAAATAAGATTAATTGCTACATTATTCTCAATAATTAATGGTGAAATATAGGGCGTAGGAGATAATAAGGAACCCATTGTGAAATATTGAAAATACTGATGAAGCTTTACGGGGTTAAAGTTTTAAGATTTTCTTCCTGTAATCTATTTTTCATATAAATATTCTATTGCCTATGGAATTTTTTCTAAACTTTTTTCTTTCAAGAAGAGAAAAGCTCTCTATCTGTAGAATGCTTTTGTCTAATCAAATAAAAGAAATTATTTTTATGATAAATGATAGAAATAGCCTCAATAACCTTAAGGTAAGAAGAATTGATGATAAGGTGAAAGCTTTAGTCTAAACCGCATAATGTGATCATTTGAGAGAAGAGACATCTAAAAGAACGATGCGTAATATCGTTTACGGAGTATAATGATGAAAGAGTTGCGATTTTATAATACGCTGACACGTAAAAAAGAAAATTTTATACCAATAGATCCGACAAAAGTACGTCTTTATGTTTGTGGTCCAACAGTTTATGATTATGCGCATATAGGAAATGCACGCCCTGTCATTGTTTTTGATGTTTTATTTCGCTTATTGCGTCATGTTTATGGCAAAGATCATGTTCTCTATGCACGTAATATTACAGATGTCGATGATAAAATTAATGCACGCGCCGCTTGTGAATATCCAAACGCATCACTGAATGATGCTATTCGTCAATTAACAGAACGCACATATTCTCAGTTTCAACAAGATACAATAGCACTTGGTTGTCTATTGCCAACCAGCCAGCCACGTGCAACCGAACATTTAGAGGAGATGCGCGCGCTCATCGAAAGATTGCTTGAAAAGGGTCACGCTTATAAAGCGGAAAATCATATATTATTTTCTATAAAGAGCATAAAAAATCCACCCCATTATGGGGCATTTGCAAATCGTTCTTTAGATGAAATGAGGGCTGGGGCGCGTATCGATATTGCTGCTTATAAAAGGGAGGAGATGGATTTTGTTTTATGGAAACCTTCTCTGGAAGGAGAGCCAGGCTGGGAGTCGCCGGCCGGAATTCCTGTTTTAGGTCGTCCAGGTTGGCATATTGAATGTTCAGCAATGTCAATGGCAAAGTTATTAGCGCCTTATGGTGGTGGTTTAACTTGTGATGATCCGACTGCGAATATTTTTGATATTCATGGAGGTGGACTTGATTTAATTTTTCCTCACCATGAAAATGAGATTGCACAAAGTTGTTCAGCTTTTGGGACGGAGCGAATGGCTAACTTTTGGATGCATAACGGCTTTTTACAAGTTGAAGGCAAAAAGATGTCGAAAAGCTTTGGCAACTTCATAACCATTCGTTCAGTTTTAGAGAATAATTTTTTAGAATTTAACGCTGTTTTAGCCGATGAAATGAAAGAAGATTGGGCGGGTTTGTCTGCACGTTTTTCGATGCTTCAAACGCATTATCGTGAACCATTAAATTGGACAGCGCAGCGTTTAATGCAATCGAGCAGTGAATTGTATCGTTGGTATGAATTGCTTCGCAGTAAAAAGAGTATGATGGAAAACAATGAAGTGATTGATGATAGTTTGATAGATGCCCTTAGTGATGATCTTAATACGCCAAAAGCATTTACTCTTTTGCGAAAATTTTATAAAACAGAAGATGTTTTAGCTCTTGCACATGGCATGAATATATTAGGACTATTACGACAAGAATGGATTAAAAAAATAAACTGTCCATTATTTATAAAAAAAACGTCTCTTGATTCAAAATTTATTGATCAGCGCATTGCCGAAAGATTGCGGCTTATCCATAATAAAGAGTGGGAAGCTGCGGATACAATTCGTGATGAGCTTGCAGCTAAAGGGGTTCTCTTAAAAGATAGTAAGGATCCGCAAAGTGGTGAGCGCATAACCGTGTGGGAAATAAAACGATTATAATTTCTCTATTCCAGCAGTTCTCATAAATTAAAGGGAGAATATGATGGAATTTTTATATCACTATGGATATATCGTGCTTAAGCTGGCTGTGGGTCTTGTTGCCTTCCTATTTATTTTAAGAACGACGGGTCGTGGAAGCCTTAGTCAGATGACACCCGTTGATCTGGTCAGCAATTTTGTTATGGGAGGTATTATTGGAGGAGTCATTTATAATCAGAATATTAGCAGCACTCAATTATTGCTTGTTTTGCTGATTTGGCAAGCCTTGATTACCTCTTTTAATTTTTTGGCACGCTATTCAGTTTTTTTTCGCCACCTTATTGCAGGGCGGAATGTCACATTGGTTTTAGATGGGGTCTTTCAAATGGATAAGATTAAAAACTTAAGGATCAATGTTAATGATCTTATTGCGATGTTACGTCTTAAAGGGTGTCACTTACATGAAGCTGCTTTTGTGCGTTTGGAAACCAATGGTGATTGTACTGTTATTAAAAAGGAAGAGGGGAAGAAATCGACAATTGTCGTAGAAAACGGTGAAGTTATTGATGATGGTCTTAAAGAGATTGGTAAAACAAAAAAGTGGCTTCAGGAAGAATTGAAAAAAAAGCATATAAAAGTTGAAAATTTATTTGCAGCAGAATGGTATGAGAATACAGATCAAAATAATAAACTGTATCGTGGATTATTTCTTGTTCCTTTTTCAAAAAAAGTCTAACCTCAAACAATGAATAGGTAGCTTATTGAAAAGTGTAAGAAACTTATAAACAACCACAGGGGGGGGTGTTTTGCCTTTTTCGTGTGGATGATAGAGAAGTAAGGGCTTTATGAAACGTAATGAAATGACAAAAACTGTGTCATCTGATACAGGGAAAACTCTGCACACACTTTACAATTTATGGCCTTATATGTGGCCGGCGGACCGGCGTGATCTAAAAATACGTGTACTATGGGCCGTATTTTATCTTATTTTGTCCAAGCTCGTTCTTATATCTGTACCGTATTTCTTTAAATATTCTACGAATTTGCTTGATACAAACTTTCAGCTCCCTGAATGGTTTCCATCTAGTTGGATTATTCCTATCATGCTTGTTTTGGCGTACAATATCGCCCGTATTATGCAGGCTGGGTTAAATCAATTGCGCGATTCCCTTTTTGCAACTGTTGGTCAACACGCTATTCGCCAATTAGCTTATAAAACCTTTGTACATATTCATGAGTTATCTTTACGATTTCATTTAGAGCGCCGAACTGGTGGGCTTTCTCGCGTGATTGAGCGTGGGACAAAAGGAATTGAAGCGATCGTAAGGTTTTCAATTCTCAATACCGTACCGACAATTTTAGAGTTTATATTAACCGCCCTTGTATTTTACATCAATTACGGATGGCATTATCTTCTCATTGTTGTTGCGACGGTTTTTTTATATACCTTTTTTACCATTAAGGCGAGTAATTGGCGTATTCGTATTCGGCAACAAATGAATATGGCAGATACTGAGGCAAATACGCGCGCGGTTGATTCTCTTTTAAATTTTGAAACGGTCAAATACTTTGGCAATGAAACTCTAGAAGCCGATCGTTTTGATAGTTCTATGGCAGGTTATGAAAAAGCCGCCACAAAGATTTGGACATCATTAAGCTGGCTTAATTTTGGTCAGGCTCTTATCTTTGGTATTGGAATGACGATCATGATGCTGATGTCAGCTTATGAAGTCTTTTATAAGACACAAACTTTAGGGGATTTTGTTTTTATTAATGCCCTTTTAATGCAACTTTCCATTCCACTGAATTTTATTGGCTCAATTTATCGTGATGTTCGACAAGGTTTAACGGATATTGAAGCGATGTTCGATCTTTTAGATGTCCAGCAGGAGATCGTTGATAAATCGGATGCTAAACCGTTAGAGATAAACAATGGGACCATTCGTTTTCATCAGGTAAAGTTTTCTTATGATTCGACGCGTCAGATTCTCAGAGATATTGATTTTGAAGTTCCTGGAGGAAAAACAGTTGCCATTGTCGGTCTATCGGGTGCAGGTAAATCAACCATTTCTCGATTACTTTTTCGGTTTTATGATGTTGATGCAGGCTCTATCACAATTGACGGGCAAGATATTCGTGACATAACACAAAAAAGTTTGCGTGAAGCGATCGGCATGGTCCCACAAGATACGGTGTTATTTAATGATACAATTGCCTATAATATTCGCTATGGGCGCCCAAGTGCGACAGATGAAGAGATGCACAAAGCCGCTGAAATGGCACAAATATCAAAATTTATTGAGATATTACCGGAAGGTTTTCAGTCTATGGTAGGGGAGCGTGGTCTCAAATTATCGGGGGGTGAAAAACAACGTGTGGCTATTGCACGGACACTCTTAAAAGCCCCCCCACTTCTTATTCTAGATGAAGCAACAGCAGCTCTTGATACGGCAACGGAACAGGAAATTCAACAAGCATTGGATATTGTAAGCCGTGGACGCACAACATTGATTATTGCACATCGTCTTTCTACGGTTATCAATGCTGATGAAATTTTAGTTCTTAAAAGTGGTCGTATTATTGAAAATGGCACGCATACAGAGCTCTTACGAAAGAAAGGTTTATATGCTTCAATGTGGAATAAGCAGCTTGAAGCATCGCAAGCTGAAGAAAAATTACGTAAAATGCGTGAACAAGACGAGACGGGTATTGTTAGTCGTAAAAAATAAGGTGGGCAAAATGTAATCTATATCTTTATATGGAGCGATTGATTAAATACATAAAAGCAAGAGGAACAAAAAGATTTATTGCTTGTTTAAGTTTACGACGAATAGGAAATGATATGAGTATTCTACAATCTGTCCACAATAGCTTTGTCTCAATTCATAAAGAAGGCTATCCTTTTATTGTAGCATTTTTTGTTATTTCGCTCATTCTTGGTTGGATATGGAGTCCGTTGTTTTGGTGTGGTCTTGTTCTTACGGTGTGGTGTATATACTTTTTTCGTGATCCAGATCGTGTGATCCCTTTAAATCCCAATTGGGTTATCTCACCTGCAGATGGGCGTATTTCATTTGTAGAATCATGTGTGCCACCTGAAGAATTAGGCTTAGGGAAAGATGAAATGGTCCGTATTTCTATTTTTATGGACGTTTTTTCATGCCATATCAACCGTATTCCTATCAGTGGTACAGTAGAGTCTATTGTTTATCATCCAGGTCGGTTTACCAATGCGGAGTTTGATAAGGCTAGTCAGTTTAATGAGCGGAATGGGATGGTCATTGAAAGCAAGCATGGTAAAATTGCTATCGTACAAATAGCGGGGCTGTTTGCCCGTCGGATTGTTTGTTGGTCAAAAGAAAATGATGCTGTTATCACGGGAGAGCGATTCGGGTTGATTCGTTTTGGTTCTCGCCTTGATATTTATATACCAACTGAAGTGAAATTGCGTGTTGCTGTTGGGCAGACAGCAATTGCTGGAGAGACAGTTTTAGGGTCTTTTGATGATAAGAGTGCCACAACGGACTTCAGATACGATTAGGGCTACACAATGAAAAATTTTTCGCCATTTTCTTCATTCAATCCTGAGGGGCAGCATGATGATACTGCAAATCGGCGACGCTCACCTACATCAATGCGCTATGTTATTCCCAATATCATTACTATTTTGGCAATTTGCGCTGGGATGAGCAGTATCCGCTTGGCTTTTGAGAATCGCTATGAAGCTGCTATTTTAATGGTACTTTTGGCTGCAGTTCTCGATGGTGCTGATGGTCGCATTGCGCGTTTAATAGATGGTAGTTCATCTTTCGGGGCACAGATGGATTCTCTTGCTGATATTGTCAATTTTGGTGTTACCCCCGCGCTTATTGTTTATTCCTTTATTTTGAATCAAGCACACCACATTGGTTGGGTTGCAGCTCTTGTTTATTGTGTTGCTTGTTGTTTGCGATTAGCGCGTTTTAATGTGATGTTGGATAATGCTGATATCCCACAATGGCAGAAAAGTTATTTTGTTGGTGTTCCTGCACCTGCAGGGGCGTTACTCCTTTTATTGCCTACCTATTTAGGTGCTCTTGGTTTGGTCCCCAATTGGGGGTGGGCATTGTTTTTTAGTCTTTATACAGTTATTATTGCTTTTCTTTTGATTAGTCGTTTACCAGTGTGGAATGCAAAGACAATTGATCAAAACTTGAGGCGTGATATCGTTATACCTTGCATGTTGATCATCGTTATTTATGTCGGTTTTCTTGCAACTTACACATGGAAAACTTTATTGATTACGGCTATTAGCTATATGATTTTTCTCCCCTGTAGTTTTATCGCTTATAATAAACGGGCTGCTTTAGAAGAAAAAAAGGTTGATGCTAAAAAAGCTATTCAAGAATCATAAACTGCTTTATTCCTTTGTTGAGAAGTGCAGGAAAGAAAGAGATTCGTCTATTTACATTTCAGATGATGATCAATGAGGAGCATAATAATCCACAAACCGATTTTCACGGACATTAAAGAGTTTTCCAGTTTCCTTTAAATCAGGTGACAGCAAATGGACTGTTTTTTTTGCAACCTCTTGTGGTGAGGGGAGCGTTTGAGGATCTTCACCAGGCATAGCTTCAGCACGCATGGCAGTGCGTGTGGCTCCAGGGTTGACACAATTAATCTTGATAGGGGTTTGTTTGAGTTCTTCTGCCCAACAGCGGGCAATCATTTCTAAAGCTGCTTTAGAGGCAGCATAAGCTCCCCAGAACGGGCGTGCAACATGTGCAACGCTTGAAGATAACAGGATAGCACGTCCAGCATCAGATTCACGTAATAAAGGCTCAACGGCTTTTATTAAGCGCCATTGGCTAAAAAGATTTATTTGAAAGACATTTTCAAAGATCGTGTTTTCTGTATGCGCTATTGGTGAGAGTGTTCCAAGAATTCCTGCATTTGCAACGACAATATCTAGTTTTTTCCAGCGATTAGCAATAGAGAGTGCGAGAGCATCAATGTTTTCCATATGATGTAAATCGAGCGGAACGAGGGTAGCAAGAGCCCCTTTTTCTCGGATTTGATTATCCAATTCAGTAAGTCCGCTAACTGTTCGTGCAAGAGCAATAATATGAGCCCCGCGTGCAGCAAGCTCGAGTGCTAAATAATAGCCAATCCCTCTTGATGCACCAGTAACAAGCGCAACGCGCCCATGGAGACTAAAGTCATGTTTTGTCATCATTAATCTCTTGTTTTAAGAACAGATGATTGATGAATTTTGGAGAGATTTTCTTGATCAACCAGGTGCGTAGGATAATATCCAGTAAAATAATGGTCAGTAAATTGTGGATCGGCGTTATTTCGTTTTTCCCCTGCTACAGCGAGATATAATCCGTCCGTTGAAAGAAATTCTAAAGAGTCAGCTCCAATAAAATTGCACATAGATTTTAAATCTGGATATTGATTTGCTAAAAGGCTTTCAGCTTTAGGTGTATCAATACCATAAAAGTCAGGATAGAAAATCATAGGGCTAGAGACGCGCATATGAACTTCCTTTGCTCCTGCATCGCGAAGCATTCGTACAATTTTAAGGGAGGTTGTTCCTCGTACAATAGAGTCATCAATCAGAATAACACGTTTTCCTTCAATCACAGGACGGTTTGCCGAATGTTTTAACTTGACGCCAAAAGCGCGAATTTGTTGTGTTGGTTCGATAAAAGTGCGGCCAACATAGTGATTGCGAATAATACCAAGCTCGAAGGGAATTCCAATTTCTTGTGCATAGCCAATTGCGGCAGGTGTTCCACCATCTGGAACCGGAACCACAACATCACCCTCACAAGGGGCTTCCTGCGCTAAACGGATTCCCATATTTTTGCGTGTTGTATAAACACTACGCCCTCCAACGACTGAGTCCGGACGAGAAAAATAAACATATTCAAATAAGCAAAGTTTTTCTGGTTTTGCATTTTCTGATTGTATAATTTTTTTCGTAATTTCCCCATTTTTTTGTATTTCACATATGATGATTTCTCCATTTTTAACATCACGGACATATTTTGCTCCAATAATATCAAGGGCGCAAGTTTCAGAACAAAAGATAGGCTTACCATCAAGTTCTCCCATCACGAGAGGCCTAATTCCAGTTGGGTCGCGTGCTGCAATAAGCTTTGTCCGTGTGAGTGCTAACATAGCATATCCCCCTTCTACTTGCCGAATCGCATCAACAAAACGATCAGAGGAAGATTCATAACGTGAGCGGGCAATAAGATGGAGAAACACTTCTGAATCTGACGTTGATTGACAGATAGCACCAGAAGCGATGAGTTTACGGCGCAATGTAAGACCATTGGTAAGATTCCCATTATGCGCAATAGCAATACCTCCAACTTTCAATTCAGCAAAAAGGGGTTGAACGTTGCGTAATGCCACTTCTCCAGTTGTTGAATAACGGGTATGTCCAATAGCACGATTTCCTGGTAAACGCGCAAGCGTTGCAGGGTTTGTATAGTGATCACCAACAAGACCTAAATGCTTTTCTTGATGAAACATTTTATTATGGTAAGAAACAATACCAGCCGCTTCTTGCCCACGATGCTGAAGTGCGTGGAGTCCAAGAGCGGTTAATGTTGCTGCATCTTCATGCCCAAGAATGCCAAAAACCCCGCATTCTTCATGAAGGGTATCATCATCTAATGAAAATTTTTGACAAGAAATATCGCTTTTTATCATCATATCCTTTCATTTGTGATAGAGAGAAATCATCCGCATCACATTTTACATCATTTAGTTCTCTTTTCTTATGAAAAGCTATTCTCCATTTTTGAGAAGTATTTTTTCATGAGGGTGTTGCTTATTTGTATGTTTATCGCTGTCTTTAAACAAATTTTCTGCCTTTTCGAGAACAGATCCAAGATCTTTTGGGAGTATTTCCCAAACTTTTTGTCCCAGTGAATCTAAAATAGGCCTTGTTTTGGCGTTTTTTAACCAGTCTGCTTGGTGCTCGGGTTTAATAAGTGCATTAATCAGCAACATACCGATGACCATAATCAGTAAACCGCGAAGTGCTCCAAAAATAAAACCAACAGTACGGTCAAGGATACCAATTCGACTATCAATAATAAAATCGGAGATCTTCATTGTAATAATTGAAGTAATAATGAGAACAATAATAAAAATTGTGACCAATGTTGTGATCAATGCGATCATTTTATTAGAAAAATATTGTTCAAAGAAAGGCAAGACAGGTTTGAATAAAAACAGTGTCGTAACAGCTGCGATTGCCCAAGAAATCAACGATAACACTTCACGTGAAAAACCTCGAAGCATAGCAAGAAAAGCGGACAACAGGATGATTACTAAGACAATTCCATCAAGGATTGTTATGATCATTTGTTTGTTCCTTATACATAAAGTTGTGTTCTTTAAATCTGTGTGCAAATATATTTTAGTTAGGTCATTTTTTATTCTTATAGCAAGGATATTTTGTATTTTATAGCGTTTTTTCTATATTATCCTGCCTGTGGTGTAGACCATTTTTTACTTGCGGTAAGAGTGGCAACAAGTTCGGGAAGGTCAGAGAAAGTTTTTTGTTGAAAATTGAGCGACTGCATCATTTCGGTTGTTGTCGTGGGATGAAACGCCCCCTGAAAACCGAGTTTTTTTGCTTCATTGATGCGTTGTGCTGAATGTGCAACAGCGCGAGTAGCTCCTGAAAGACTGACTTCACCAAAATATACATAATCCGTTGGCAAAGGGATATTGGCAAGAGAAGAGACCAAAGCAGCGGCTACAGCTAAATCAGCAGCGGGTTCTGATATACGATATCCACCTGCCACGTTCAGATAGACATCATGCTGTCCAAAACGAATGCCACAATGGGCTTCTAAAACGGCAAGAATCATAGAAAGACGATTTCCATCCCATCCGACAACCGCACGTCGTGGTGTTCCAAGGGAAGAGGGAGCAACAAGTGCTTGAATTTCCACGAGTATCGGGCGAGTTCCTTCCATGCCGGCGAAAACAGCTGCGCCTGGAGCTTTTTCATTGCGTTCTCCTAAAAACAATTCAGATGGATTTATCACTTCGCGTAATCCTTTATCAGACATTTCAAAAACACCAATTTCATCTGTTGGTCCGAAGCGATTTTTTACAGTTCTAAGAATGCGATAATGATGTCCTCCTTCACCCTCAAAATAGAGAACACCATCAACCATATGTTCAACGACCCGCGGGCCGGCAATTTGCCCATCTTTTGTCACATGACCAACAAGAACAACAGCGGCCCCTGTTTTCTTAGCAAAGCGTATCATAGCCTGAGCACCAATACGGACTTGTGTGACAGTGCCGGGTGCTGAATCTGCTGAATCTGACCATAAGGTTTGAATCGAATCGATAATCACCATATCAAGGTTTTTATGCTCGCTTAAGGTTGCAAGAATATCTTCAACATTGGTTTCAGCAGCAAGTTTCACCTCTGTATTATGAGCACCAAGCCTTTGTGCGCGCAGACAAATTTGCGCAATAGCCTCTTCACCTGAGACATAGATAACATGATGTCCTTTGCGTGATAAAGCAGCAGCTGTTTGTGTCAGCAATGTTGATTTTCCAATACCTGGATCACCACCAACAAGGAGTGCTGAGCCACGGACAAAACCCCCACCGGTAACACGATCAAGTTCAGCGATACCTGAATGAATACGTGGAGCATCTTGGATATCTCCAGAAAGAGATGTGAGTGTGACGATGCGTCCTTTACGCGTATTCTGCTTAGGACCACTTCCTATGCCGCCATTTATATTTTCTTCAATAAGGGAATTCCATTCTCCACAGGCACTACATTTTCCTGCCCAACGGGAATGGACGGTTCCACAATGTTGACAGATAAATTGAATACGGTTGCGTACCATGGTAATTTAGCCAATTTGTTCTGGAAGATAATTGGTATCTGCCAGATCACTAAAGCGTGTAAAGTCAGATTGAAAGGCAAGGGATACGATTCCTGTTGGTCCGTGACGTTGTTTTGCAACAATGACATCAGCTTTCCCCATAATTTTATCCATTTCATCTTGCCATTTTGTATGTTCAAGAGTGCCCAATTTGGGTTCTTCATTTTTGAAATAATATTCTTCACGATAAACAAATAGAACGATGTCGGCATCTTGCTCGATAGAACCAGATTCACGTAAGTCAGAGAGTTGTGGACGTTTGTCTGTTCTATTTTCAACTTGACGCGAAAGTTGTGACAAAGCGATAATAGGAACATTCAATTCTTTCGCTAATGCTTTTAATCCTGTGGTAATTTCTGTGATCTCTTGAACACGATTTTCTGATGAACGTTTTGAACTGCTTGTCATGAGTTGGATATAATCAATAAACAAGACGTCTAAACCATGTTGTCGCTTGAGACGTCGTGCGCGAGCTGCCAGTTGCGTAATTGATATTCCCCCAGTTTGATCAATATAAAGGGGGGCCTTTTGGAGTTGGTTTACCGCACGAATGATTTTTGCAAATTGTTCATCTGAAATGTTCCCCCGTCGAATATCAGAAGAAGAAACTTCTGTTTGTTCAGAAATAATACGTGTTGCAAGCTGTTCGGATGACATTTCAAGGGAGAAGAATCCTACAATACCGCCCTCATTTTCTTGGTTATTACTATTATGATTATAAGCATTAGCAATATTAAAGGCAATATTGGTTGCTAGTGAGGTTTTCCCCATACCAGGACGTCCCGCAAGAATAATTAAGTCAGATGCTTGTAACCCTCCCATTTTTTCATCAAGTGTTTTAATATGGGTAGCTATCCCCGATAATTGTGAAGAGCGCTGTTTCGCTGCACTTGCCATATCGATAGCTTTTTTGATAGCCTCATTAAAATTTTCGAATCCACCTCCATATTTCCCTTTTTCTGCAAGCTCAAATAACTGATTTTCAACAGTTTCGATTTGTTGGGTAGGCGTAAGCTCTACAGGAGCATCAAAGGCGGTATTAACAACCTGAGTTCCAAGGTTAATCAAAGAACGACGAATAAAAAGGTCGTAAATAACGCGTCCATAATCCTCAGCGTTAATAATAGTGACTGCCTCTTTGGCCAAGCGAACAACATACTGGTATACAGTAATATCTCCAATTTTCTCTTCCATTTGGATATAGGGCTTGATCGTAACCGGATCTACACGTTTACCTATTTTTATAAGGTGAGATAAAACAGCATAAATTTTTTGATGCAATGGTTCAAAAAAATGTTCTGGTTTTAGAAAGTCCGAAACGCGGTCGAGAGAATCATTGTTGATAAAGATGGCACCAAGTAATGCTTGTTCAGCTTCAATATTATGTGGAAGTTGCCGAAAAGAAGAAGAATCTTCTTTTTTTGAAGAGCTGATATTAACAACGCTAGTTTCTTCCATAATATTTTCCTACTGAAATTCCAAGTCTAGCGACTTTGGTGATAAATTTAAAATCGTATATTAAAAGAATAGAGCTACAAAGCTTCATTTTAAGTTAAAATCTATAATTTTTAAAAACCCTCTTCTAATGGTTCATTTATCATTTGTGTATTATTAATATAACACCCATTTCGTATGTTCTATTTTTATAATATGTGATTTTTTAAGTGGAAGTTTCGGTACTCTAAATTTAAGTATTTTGAAGTTATGTGATCTTAAAATTCTAATACCGATATAAGTGGAATGGCATTTTATAATTGAAATCAGATCACGTAAGGATATCATTAATTTACCGTTCATACAAAATTCACTCTTAAGAGTGGAGCTTTAAATTATTTTTTGCTTTTATACTGAAGAAGCAAAAGTATTTCTCCTTATTGCTGTTATCATTTCTGGTATGGAATGTGCTTACATGATATATTTCTAATTTTTCATAAAAATTAGATTCTTTATATATAATAGCCATAAAATACCCAGTTTAAAAGCATGAGTATTTTATGACCAATATTTTAAATGGAATAAAAGATATAAAATAGAAAGCAAAAGGAGCAATTAAGCTTCTTGATGAAAATTGGTTATATTGTTGTCATTAATTGCTTCTGCCAACAATTCTTCCTGATTTTCTTCTAATATTTCTTCTTGAATATTATATATCTCTTCAGAAGAAGTAAGCATTTCACCTTCTGCTTGGCGTTGTGCTTCACTGGTAGAACGTGCAACGTTAATAACTACAGAAATTTGAACTTCAGGATGGAGGTTAAGAGTAACCGTATGAAGACCAATCATTTTTATTGGATGATTAAGTTCAATTTGATTTCGACCAATAGAGAATCCTTCATCTGTTATGATTTCAGCAATATCACGCGTTGACACAGATCCATAAAGTTGTCCTGTTTCACCAGCAGAACGAACAGCAATAAATGATTGACCATCAAGTTTTTCAGCGATTTTTTGTGCTTCGCTTTTGCGTTCAAGATTACGTGCTTCAAGTTGTGCGCGTTGGATCTCAAAGTGTTTTTTATTCGCTTCATTTGCGCGTAAAGCTTTACCTTGAGGTAAGAGAAAATTACGTGCATAACCATTTTTCACTGAGACAATATCACCCATCTGACCAAGACGAGGAATGCGCTCAAGTAGAATAATATCCATAGTTTTTCCTTTCGAATAAATAAATTTAGGGAAGTTTTTTGTGTGATTGAAAGTTGTATTGAATAGAAGCCCAAATGCCCATCAAAAGTATCATGAAAGAAATAGGTGGGAAAAAAACAACAGTCAAAATAGCAATATAAACAAAAGAAAGTATAATAACCCGACCGTTGACTCCTTTTGTAATATTATGAAGATAGGCTAGACCACTAATTGATATGATGACAGTATAGGCAGAGCTAAAGACAAGTGTACCCAAATTAAGAGAATTGTTCAATTCAGTCATTGATGCGATAGAAGTGAGGATGAAAATAACAATTCCAGAAATTGGAAGGCGAAGAGTTCTGCTCCAGTCATCTCGAGGCCTTTTCAGCCACTTCATATATTGGGCTGTTATCATTGAAAAATAAAGATTACCAATGAGGAAAATCAAACTATAAATTGCCAGAGAGATAGCTGCTAAAGTTGCAGCATGTGCCATTAAAAATTCACTAAAATTAAGCATATTAGCTTCTTGTAATGACGGCAATTGTTGTAGAGCTTGTGCGATGTTTTCAATGACTTTTTTTGCAATGAGAGGGGTATTTGGACTGGTTTTCACACAGAGTACAATGAAGGTGACTATAAGAGCAATAAAGTTGGTTAAATGAAAAATAACGGATGATAATGGATACCATATTAATGTGTTTTCTTTTTGCGCTGGTCGTGCCAATCCAATAAGCCAAGAGGCATAAACAGCAGGAAGAAAAAATAACAGCATAAGCCCAAGAGCAATGTAGATATCCGTGGCAATGAAAAGAACAACAGTCGCACTTATTAAGGCAACGAAGCTGGCAAATGTTCCTTGACTGAACGCAACAATAAAAATTGGCAATGAAAAAAAGCAACCAAGAAGAAAAGAAAAAAAGGGAGCGATATTAGCAACACTAATAATTGCCATTCCTATCACAACAGCAAACAGTCCAGCCAAAACTCCGGTCAATATCTCATACGTACGATTTTTTTTCATTTATTGCTGTCCTGCTTTCTGCAGTTAGAGGCATGTTGATACCTCAACTTTAATATTCAATAGCTTAATATAGGATACAATAAGCTATTTTTCTAAATCATACAAGAAAAGCAACTAGAGAGTTTCTCTAGTTGCTAGAATGTCTTGATTGTTTACTTTATAACGTATGGTAGTAAGCCTAAAAAGCGAGCGCGTTTGATAGCATTAGCTAATTCACGCTGTTTTTTCTGACTAACAGCCGTAATCCGTGAAGGAACAATTTTTCCACGCTCAGAAATATAACGCTGTAACAATTTGATATCTTTATAATCAATTTTAGGCGCATTAGCTCCTGAAAAAGGACACGTTTTACGACGACGATGAAAAGGACGACGTGCAGAGTTTTGATTTGTATCAGTCATCATTCTACCTCTTCTATAGAGTTTTCACGTTGATGACGTGAGGAACGAGAACGCTCTTCAGCATGACCAATGTGTGTATTGCGATCAAGGTGTGAAAGCATCGCAGACTTTTCTTTTTCGTGTTTTTCTACACGAATGGTCATATAGCGCAAAATATCTTCATTGATTCGCATCTGACGCTCCATTTCAGCAACTGCTTTAGCTGGTGCATCAATATTGACTAAGACATAATAAGCCTTACGGTTTTTACGAATACGATAAGCAAGAGGACGAAGTCCCCAATTTTCTACACGCCCAACTTTTCCACCGTGCATTTCAATGACACCTTTGTAAAGGCTCAAAAGTTCATCAACTTGCTGCGGTGCAATATCTTGTCGGGCAAGGAACATATGTTCATAAAGAGTCATTATTTTGCCTTTCTTCAATTAAATCCTGCCGGTTTTAGCGCAAAGCCTCTGCGACTTGCCTTTTTGGAAAATCCAAAGAAGAAAGGACGCGTTTACAACTTGAGACATCTCAGAGCGGAGACACGGGAGGCCGGAAACATTATATTTCCTACTGATATCTCACAGCCCTCCATTCAACCTCCAGCTAAATGCCGGCAACGAACACCTCATATCTACAGGTTATTTTCTTAAATAGCAAGTTTATACACATAAAAAAATAGATTTATTAAATCTTGATATATTTCCAATATATTTCCCTCTTCCACAAAGAGGTAATACTGTACATACAGATAAGGAGAGAAAAATGGATTTTTTAAACCAGATTGATGTTACGCTCTTTAAGATGTTTGTTGGCAATCATCAGTCTTGGTCAATTTTAGTTTTGTTGAGTATTTTTTGTGCAAAGTTTTTAATTTACGTTATTCCCCTTCATCTTTTTGTGCTGTGGTTTTGTGGTGGGGAAAGGGAAAGATGTGTCGTGTTAAGCATTTGTATGAGTATTTGCATAGCTCTTTTTATAGGTTATCTTATTTCTCTCATTTATTTTCATCCACGCCCATTCGTTGTGGGGTTGACGACACCGCTGATTAAACATCGTGCAACAGCTTCTTTTCCTAGTAATCATGCCTTGACCATTGCATCTTATACAGCAAGCTTTTATTTTTACCGATACAAAGGTACTTTTAAATTTGCTGTGTTGTTTTTATGCTTGATCTGTTGGGCACGCATCTTTGTGGGGGTACATTATCCCTTTGATATTTTAGCAGGTACAATTTTAGGAGGTTTCATAAGTCTGGGGGTTATTCAGTTTATAGCCCCATATTTCCCCAAGTTTTTATATCAAATGCCACCCTTAAAATATAATTTGAAGAGAGATATTCATTCTAAATAAAGCACTTTATCTTGACTTTTTGCGGATGAATAAGGTCAAAAGAAAAAAAATTAATGGCACAATTTTAGGAGTCGATGAATGGGTGCAGCTTTTATTTTTCCAGGGCAAGGGAGTCAACTTGTTGGGATGGGGAAGGCGCTTACAGAAGAATTTATTTCAGCGCAGATGGTTTTTGAGGAAGTTGATGATGCTTTGGGTGAGAAATTATCAAAGATCATTTTTGAAGGACCAGCAGATGTTTTAACGTTAACAGCCAATGCACAACCCGCATTAATGGCTGTATCCATGGCTGTCATTCGTGTTATGGAACAATTAGGGCTTCGTATAGAAGAAAAGATAAAGTTTGTTGCTGGTCATTCTTTAGGCGAATATTCAGCTCTTTGTGCTGCTGGTACATTCAGTCTTACAGATACGGCAAGGCTTTTGCGCATTCGTGGCAATGCTATGCAGGCCGCTGTTCCAGTTGGTGAAGGCGCTATGGCAGCACTTATTGGTTTGGAAGAGCACGTGGTAGAAGAAATTTGTGAAACTGTTTCTGGAGAAGGACTATGCCAAATTGCCAATGATAATGGTGGTGGGCAAATTGTTATTTCAGGTGAAGTAAAAGCCGTTGAGACAGCGGTAGAGATTGCATCAACAAAAGGTGCAAAACGTGCACTGCTTCTTCCGGTTTCTGCACCTTTTCATTCGTCTTTAATGCAGTCTGCTGCGGATGCCATGAAGAAAGCGCTTTTGACTGTTAACAAAGTAGCCCCTATTATTCCTTTGATTGCTAATGTTTCTGTTGCACCAGAAAGTGATCCTGAGCGTATTGCTACTCTTCTTATTCAACAAGTAACAGGGAGGGTGCGGTGGCGTGAAACAATAGAATGGATCGGTTCTCATGGGGTTGATACGCTTTTTGAAGTTGGTTCTGGAAAAGTATTAACAGGTTTAACGCGTCGTATTAACAAGGATATAAAGGGGATAAAGATTGAAACAGTTGATGAAATAGAATCAGCGCTAAGAATGCTTGGCGTTTAATCTATGAAGGAGTTTAAAAAAATGTTTAGATTAACAGGACGTAAAGCTCTTGTAACGGGGGCATCAGGAGGAATTGGTGAGGCAATTGCACGTTGTTTCCATGCACGAGGGGCCATTGTTGGACTTCATGGAACACGTGAAGACAAGCTTAAAGGAGTTGCAGCAGAATTAGGACAGAATGTTTTTGTGTTCCCCGCTAATCTTTCTGAACGTCAATCGATTAAACAATTGGCTGAAATTGCAGAAAAAGAAATGGATGGTGTTGATATTTTGGTTAACAATGCGGGAATCACTAAGGATGGTCTTTTTGTGCGTATGCAAGATAAAGACTGGGATGACGTCTTAGAAGTTAACCTAACAGCGGCTTCTCTTTTGACGCGTGAATTAGTGCATTTTATGATGCGTCGTCGTTATGGAAGAATTATTAATATTACATCTGTTGTTGGTGTTGTTGGAAATCCTGGGCAAACGAATTATTGTGCTGCAAAAGCAGGTTTGATAGGTTTTTCTAAAGCATTGGCACAAGAAATTGCTTCACGAAACATTACGGTCAATTGTATTGCTCCAGGATTTATTAAATCCGCTATGACAGATAAGCTTAATGAAAAGCAAAAAGAATCCATTATGTCTGCGATTCCAATGAAGCGTATGGGGAGCGGGCAAGAAATAGCCACAGCTGCTGTTTATCTAGCGAGCGATGAAGCGGCCTATATGACAGGTCAAACGCTCCATATTAATGGTGGGATGGCGATGATTTAAATGTTTTCTTGTATTCCACATTGATTTATAGGCTGTATTATTTTAGATAGTAACGATTGAAATGGAAAAATGCATTATTTCTTTAACATGGTCATTGATCAATTGATGTCGGAATGTCATACTGGTTCATTTTGTAGGGGATATCCACAGGATGTTTTAAATCATTGCTAAAATCTTTTAAAGGAATACATCTATTGCTTGATTAGATGAGCCGATATAGTTAACCAAATTATAGGAAAATATAAATTCGAGGATTTCAACATGAGTGATACAGTAGAGCGCGTTAAGAAAATTATTGTGGAACATCTTGGGGTTAATGCTGATAAAGTCGTAGAAAATGCAAGCTTTATCGATGATCTAGGAGCTGATAGCCTTGATACGGTTGAGCTCGTTATGGCTTTTGAAGAAGAATTTGGTGTAGAAATTCCAGATGAAGCTGCTGAAACGATTTTCACAGTTGGTGATGCAGTCAAGTTCATTGATAAAGCTTCTGCATGATGATTAAAGGGCAAAGGCATTTATTGCTTTTGCCTGTATTCTTCGGAGTTCTTTTGAAGAGAGAGCTTTGAGAGCTGAAGTTTAGTCCAAGGTTAGAAGTTATGAGACGTGTTGTTGTTACTGGTTTAGGATTGGTATCGCCGCTGGCTGGTAATATTGAATATAGTTGGAAACGGCTTCTTGAAGGGAGAAGTGGTGTTCGGCGTATTACTGAATTTGATGTGTCCGATTTGCCATGCCAGATTGCAGCGCGTATCCCCTTAGGCGATGGAACAGAGGGGACCTATAATGCTGATTTATATATGGAACCTAAAGAGCAAAGAAAAGTTGATGCATTTATTATTTATGCAATGGCTGCTGCTAACCAAGCACTTACAGATGCTGAATGGTTTCCTAAGAGTGATGAAGACCAGATTTGTACAGGAGTATTAATTGGTTCGGGAATTGGAGGGATTGAGGGCATTGTTGAAGCAGGTTATACGCTTCGTGATAAAGGACCGCGCCGTGTTTCTCCCTTTTTTATTCCAGGTCGTTTGATTAATCTTGCTTCTGGTTATGTGTCTATTCAATATGGTTTACGAGGACCTAATCATTCGGTTGTGACAGCTTGTTCGACAGGGGCTCATGCGATCGGTGATGCAGCGCGTTTGATTATGTTCGGTGATGCAGATGTCATGGTGGCAGGGGGGACCGAATCTCCGATAAATCGGATATCTCTTGCAGGTTTTTCTGCTTGTAGAGCTCTTTCTACTTGTCGCAATGATGAACCTGAACGGGCTTCACGTCCGTATGATGCTGATCGTGATGGTTTTGTGATGGGGGAGGGAGCGGCAGTTGTTGTTTTAGAAGAGCTGGAACATGCTAAAAAACGAGGAGCGCGTATTTATGCTGAGGTTATCGGTTATGGTTTATCGGGTGACGCTTACCACATTACAGCGCCTTCAGAAAGTGGTGAGGGGGCTCAGCGGAGTATGATGGCCGCTCTTAAGCGAGCACAAGTGAATGAGAGTGAACTTGATTATATTAACGCCCATGGTACATCAACGATGGCTGATTCCATAGAGCTAGCAGCTGTTGAACGTGTTTTAGGGAATTATGCACCACAAGTTTCTATGTCATCAACGAAATCTTCTATTGGGCATTTGCTTGGTGCAGCTGGTGCTGCTGAGGCTATTTTTTGTGTTTTAGCCATACGAGATAATATAGCACCAGCGACGCTTAATCTTGACAATCCATCGATTGAAACAAAAATCGATCTTGTTCCGCACAAACCACGTGAACGAAAGATTGATACGATTCTTTCCAATTCTTTTGGATTTGGCGGGACAAATGCATCGTTGGTGATGCGACGTTTTAGGGGATAATGAGTATTTTCATTTAATTTCTGCTTTTGAATTTTAACCTTTATTATAAGGTGTATGGGGAATTATAATATTGTCCTTAATCGCTATTGAGGGATTATGTCCGATGTGAAAAATGGAACATCATTAAAGGACGAGAACGATCCCTCTTCAAATCGTTGAGCAGATAGTTGTGGTATGTTAATACATAGTAAACAAAAGAAATCGTCTACCGTCCGTAATCCTTTGGTTATTCTTGGTCATTTTTTCCTCATGCTGATTGTGATTATTCTTTTCGGCATAAGTATTCCTCTTTATATCGGAAAAAGTATTTTTGAAGAAAAGGGAAAAATTGAGGAAGGACAAGTTCTTCTTATCCATCCGGGAACAGGAATTCGTGAAATTGCTTCATTGTTAGAAAAACGTGGTTTTATTCGATCATCAGATATTTTTGTTTATGGGGTTGGTTATCACAAAAATACAAGTCACCTAAAGGCTGGTGAATATTTAATTCCAGCCCATGCTTCCATGCACGATATTATGGATATTCTTGTGAAAGGAAAATCCATTGAGTATACATTTACAGTACCAGAAGGTTTAACGGTTCAGCAAGTTTTCGATCGATTAGCGGCAAATGAAATTTTGATTGGAGACCTTCCAAAAGTTTTGCCTCCAGAGGGCTATTTAATGACCGATACTGTTCGTTTTATTCGGGGGACAACGCGGAAAGAAATTATAAACAGATTGCGTGAAGGACAGAAGAAATTAATTCATGCGATATGGGCTACGCGTTCACCTGATTTACCTATTAAATCAATTGATGAATTTGTTATATTGGCTTCAATTGTTGAGAAAGAAACCGGAGTTGCAGCAGAGAGACCAATGGTTGCTGCAGTATTTTATAACCGCCTTGCAAAGCACATGCGTCTTCAATCGGATCCAACGGTTATTTATGGTCTCTTTGGAGGAAAAGGAAAGCCATCGGGTCGTGCAATTTACCGTTCAGATCTTGAGAAGGAAACACCCTATAATACTTATAAAATTAATGGTTTGCCTCCAACCGCTATTGCCAATCCAGGTCGCGATTCATTAAAGGCGGTAGCACATCCACCAAGCAGTGATGCGCTTTATTTTGTTGCTGATGGTTCAGGAGGGCATGTTTTCTCTCGCACCTTAGAAGAACATAATATGAATGTTCGCAAGTGGCGAGAATTAAAGGCAAGACATTGATTTACAATCATACCACATCTTTTTACATCGTAAATAAGAGCTCAAAATAGAGTAAGATTTTTTTACCTTAAACTTTGAATAAGAATGATGAAAAATCATTTTCCTGTGTGTTAAAATTGGAATTAGCGTATAGATACAAAATATTTAAGAAAGAAATTAATATATTTTATGATAAATTCTCTCAATGAAAGTGCAAAATAGCGTGGAGAACTGCTAAAAAAATAATTGATTAGAGAAAAGGTTGAGATAATGTACCGTTCAAATTTTGAAGAAAAATTTATAAACAAAGCAGAGTGATGTAATGATAGCCTTTGAAAGTGAATTGAATACGATAAAAACAAATCAACGCCGTGGTTTCTTATTTATTCTCTCTTCACCTTCAGGTGCTGGTAAATCAACAATTTCTCGGTTGCTTTTAAAAGATGGACGATTAGAGCTTTCTGTCAGTGTAACCACAAGGAAAAAGCGTCCCAGTGAAGTAGATGGACTCCACTACCACTTTATTTCAAAGGAAGAGTTTGAATATAAACGTGATAGAGATGAATTGATTGAATGGGCAGAAGTTCATGGGAATTATTACGGCACGTTACGTGAAACTGTTGAAAATGCATTGAGTGCTGGTCGTGATATGTTATTTGATATTGATTATCAAGGCACCGCGCAGTTACAACAAAAGATGCGAGGGGATACTGTGTCTGTTTTTATTCTCCCACCATCAATGAAAGAGCTTGTTTCGCGTTTACATCGTCGTGCAGAAGATAGTCAAGATATCATCAATTTACGATTAGAGAATGCACGAACAGAACTACAGCACTGGCGTTCTTATGATTATGTGGTTATTAATGAGGATTTAGATCAATCTTTATCTGTTCTTAAATCGATTTATTTAGCCGAAACAGTAAAACGTGAGCGCTGTGCTTTTCTTGGCCCTTTTATTGATGAGCTTATTGCTGAAAAGATTGATAAACGCCTTTATTAAAAAATAGCCTAATGAAAGGTGCATTTTTTAGGGTACGAGATGCGCTAAAGTTATAAATTCAGAAATTGAAAGTGTTTCAGCGCGGCGTGTTCCATCAATACCTGCTTTTTTTAAAAGCATTTCACCTCCCAGAGTTCTAAGATTTTGACGAAGCATTTTTCGTCTTTGTCCAAAAGCAGTTTTTGTGACAAAGCTTAGTTTTTGTGCAGAGCAAACAAGAGGTTGAGGCCGCGGAATGATATGAACAACGGAAGAAATTACTTTCGGCGCTGGTATGAAGGCTTGAGGAGGTACATCAAAAGCAATTTTAGCTGTAGTACGCCAGCCAGTTAAGACACTAAGACGTCCATAATGAGAAGATTGAGGTTTGGCCGTAATTCGTTTGGCAACTTCACGTTGAAACATTAATGTCATTGATTCATAAAAAGGAGGCCATGGTTCCACTAACAGCCAATTTAGTAAGAGTTGTGTTCCAATGTTATAAGGAAGATTGGCAATAATGCGTGGTTTTTCTAGAGATTTTTCAAAGAGTTTTGAGAAATCTTGTTTTAGTGCATCATTACAAATAACTTTTAATTTGTTCGGATAATGTTTTTCTATTTCTAAGAGAGCTGGTATGCAGCGCTCATCACGCTCTATTGCTGTTACAATCGCGCCCTTTGCTAGCAAAGCACGCGTGAGCCCTCCAGGACCAGGACCAATTTCAAGAACAGGTTTTCCTTCTATATTTCCCGCTTGATGAGCAATTTTAGTTGTTAAATTCAGATCAAAAAGGAAATTTTGCCCCAAAGACTTATGGGCTTGTAACCCATATGTATTAATGACCTCACGCAGAGGAGGGAGATTATCTATTGGCATGGTATCGAATTATTTTTTGCAAGTTGATTTGCAAGTTTGAGAGCAGCAATAAAGCTTTCAGGAGAAGCTATCCCTTTATCAGCAATATCAAAAGCAGTTCCGTGATCTGGAGACGTACGAATGAAAGGTAGCCCTAAGGTGACATTAACGGTGGTATCAAAATCTAATGTTTTAATAGGGATAAGAGCTTGATCATGATACATGCAAAGAGCAACATCATATGTTTTTCTTGCGCATTCATGAAACATTGTATCGGCAGGAAGCGGACCTGTAATATTAAGTCCTTTCTTTTTAAGATATTCAATAGCAGGCGTGATAATTTCAAACTCTTCTTTTCCCATTGTACCTTCTTCTCCAGCGTGAGGATTAAGACCAGCGATAGCAAGCCGAGGTAACGTTATTTTAAATCGTGTTTTTAAGTCACATTCAGTAATGAAGGCCGTTTGAATGATTAAATGACGGGTCAGCTGTGAAGGAACATCTTTAAGTGGAGTATGAACAGTTATTGGGACCGTTTTTAATCGAGGTCCTGCTAACATCATAACAGGATGATAAGATTTATGAAAAGCTTTATGGGCTAAATCGGCTAAAAATTCTGTATGTCCTGGAAATTGAAAACCGGCATCGTAAAGATTCTTTTTGGCAATAGGACAAGTAACCAATGCAGAAGCATGTCCACTTTGAATCAATTGAACAGCGCGCTCAATAGACTCAATGATTCCAGCGGCATTATTTGCAGAAGAAAAACCTAATTGATGACTTTGTTTATTTTTTAAGGGTATAATAGGGAGAGCATTTTGAAAATTTTTGACAGGATTGGTGTTTAAAACAGATTCAACCTCAACATTCATCTGTAAAAAACGAGCGCGCGAACGAATAACATCTGGATCAGCGATAAGCACAAAAGCTGGGACATGGCGGGTAATACGCAAATCCCAAGCTTTTAGAGCTATTTCAGGACCAATTCCGGCAGGATCACCACCACTAACAACAAGAGCAGTCATTATTGAATACGTGCGATGTGCCGCAATTCTTCTAAATATTTTTCGCTTAATTCTTCAAGTTTTTTCGGGCTTCTGTTTTTATTATCTTGAAGAGAAAATATCAGCCGAGCGACATAATCATCAGAAACCCTTTTTATTTTGCAAACAGCAATTGCTTCGATTCCATCAGATGTTTCTTGTAATTTTGTCATTTTTCCAGCAGGTGTTGCAAGAATAGCTTGCTCCCATGCACTGGGAAGTTGAGGTTCCAGAAACTTTCCTAAGTTGCGGATTGTAACATCTAAAATACCCTTTGCTTGATTGTGAGAATTTGCACATCCACGGAAATGTGCGCGGAAATTGCTTGCTTCTCTTTGACGTCTTTCAAAGATTTCTGAGCGACGATGTGCTGGAATAACAAAAATAATGCGCTGTAATGTATATTCGTTTGTTGAAGGTTTAACACCACCATTTTTTAATATTCTGCGTACAGCTTCTTGTTCGCTAATCATCCCCATTTGAGCTTGATAGCGTGCGCTAACAAGACGCCCCCACCCTATTTGTCCACGGATGTAATCTTTGAAATGTTGCACAGTAATATCGTTTTGGATCAGAATCTGGTTGAGCTGATCAATTGTCATATTATTTTGCGTTGCAAAGTTCTCAAAAGCTCTATCAACCTCATCATTGCTGACCTCAACATTACGGCGTTTTATTTCAATATTTTTTAGCTCTTCGTCGATCAGCTCTTTTTTAGCTTGTGCTATCAAATTTCCTTGCTTTTGTTGCAGTCTGAGAAATGCAACACGCCTTTGTATATCATAATTTGTGATAGGATTACCATTAACTGTAACAACAATAGTCGTTTGCGCAAAGGCTGTCGGAATCAAAAATTCATTTATAAGCAGACTGCTTACGCTCAAAGACGTAATACAAAATAAAGCAAGAACACGCTTTTTCAATTTATTCATGTAAATAAGCTTTCGCATTGTTTATTAATTTCCATCAATAACTTAAACTATACGTTTTCTTTCATAAAAACAATAATAAGTTAAATCAGCTATACATTCTCTTTATAAATTTGAATCTATCTTTTTTCCGATATCTGCGATTGTACGCAATGAAAGAGAGAAATTAAAGTTCTGCAAAGGTGTTTTTCTTCCCGGATTCATTACCTGTTGATAACCGAAGGTGACTCCGAAACATTCATCGGCATAATTCAAGCTAATTCCTCGTTTTATAAATGTACCAGATACGAGATCATAACCAGCATTGCTATTAATGGACCAATAGTCTGCCAGCTTAAAGCCTGTTTGAAAAGAAATTTCTTGACGCTCTTGTGGATATTCGTAATTCGGTTGGCTTGCGATATAAGCATATTGTACAGAAGCCCAAAAATTTTTCCACTTTTGTGATGCTTCAATTTCACTACGACGGATTTTTCCTGTTTTTTTGTCAAAGCGTCCACGCGTTTCTAAAGAAAAACCATTCGTATGGGTTGCACCAAACATTGCAACATAGTCTGAACGTTTTGCCTCTAAGCTAGAATGAATACTGACATTAATAAGGTCTTTTTCTGCAAAAGAATTCTTTCCAGCCAGATGAAAGGATTGTCCAATAAGGCCATAAAGAGACCAATTATTATTAAAGCTTCCAGAATATCTTAAACCTATATTGGCTCTTGTCCCACCTTCTACACGATCATAACCAGAAAATTTATCTCGTTGAAAGAGAGTGGTTGCATCAAAAACAAAGCTTTGTGCATCTTCATTAGGAAGTTGTCCGATATATTGTTCATTATTGCGTATAAAAATTTGTGCGGTTGGTTCTATAATATGTGTAGAATGAGCTACTGTAATGAGGAAGGGATAGCGTGCTTCTAATCCTGCTGTTGCCATGCCACGAATTTTTGAGCCACGAATTGTAGATAAGGCATTGTTTTCTCCAGAAGCAGCATGATTTTCTTGTCCATTGATTGTAAGGATATCGGCCCGTAGAGAGAGAAGGGGGGTTAATATGAGTCCGTTGTGTGTGTTAAAGCGCTTTTTCCACTGAAGCTCATTTGTTAAACGCAAACTATTTCCAGCCATACCGGAAAGTCGTACAGTATTGAGAGGATTTTTGTTCCAGTCGGGTGAACCGAAGTCCGCATGACGCCGGTAAATTGATTGTATATTGCTATGGAAGGTAAGCTCTCCATTATAAATGGGCTCATCTGGTGTAAAAGAATAATCGATGCGTGGTAGAACCCATGCTTGTTGAGAGTGACGTTCATAATGAGGATCATTTAATATCGAGTCTTGAATTTTAAAATGGTAAAAACGCATGTCAAAATAGTTTTTTCCTGCAAGACCATTCAGATAGATCTGAGAAAGTTGTGTAGGATTGCTATAGTTTTCAAGTTTATAGGCACGACTAAAATGCCGATCGGATTGTGCAAGAAGATCCCATCCATAAGTCCAGTGTGAATTAATACGAAAGTCCCCCTTAGTCGCTAGCATATAACGGTTTTTATGCTGCGCATCAATCGTATCATTGTCAAATCTATGTGGTTTCATTTGATATATATGAGCAAAGCGAATGTTATAACTGCCCATTTTTAAACGTTGACGCCATTCCCCTTCGGTTAAAAGTCCTTGTTGAGTATAAACCGTAGAAGAAAGCGTGAAATCATAATGGGGAGCGAGATTCCAGAAATAAGAATTCTTTATCCCCATACCAAGATAATCAGTATAGAAAAAATGAGGTGTAAGCAGACCGCTAGCACGCTTGACAGTTGGATCATAGAGTTCAAAATTTGGAAATTTTATAATTGGTACACCAAAAACTTCAAAACTGCTATTTTCAAACCGAATTTTTTTAACGCTATTATTCCATATAATCTTTCTGGCTTTAATTTTCCACAGGACCTCTCTATCTGGTTTATAAGAGCAAGGTTCACAGGCTGTATAGGATGCATTTTCAAAGATTGTTATCTGATTGTTTTGGCGTGTAGCATTTTGAGCGGAAAAATGCACATTGTTGGCTGTGTCAATCCGTAAGGCGTTTACAAACCCCTCGCCAAGATCTTTGGTCATATCAATTTGATTAGAATAAATTTTATTCCCATCTTTTTGAGTAATTTCAACGTTTCCTTGTGCTATAAGCCGTCCTGTCTTTTGGTTATATATGATTTTTTGAGCGACAACTTTATTGCCATTAAATTCAACTTGGACATTCCCTTGTGCAGAAACAGTGTTTTCATCACGATTATAGATGAGTTCATCCGCAGAGAGCAAAAGAGGACGCTCTAAGTTTTGAATGCGGCTTTGAGCAGGAGACATAAGGTTTTGAGCGTGTGCACAATAAGGCAACGCCCCCCCTAAAATAACCGCCATAACACTTCTAAAAGCGAGAGTACTTAATTTTATTAAAATGAGTTTCTTACACGTTAATGCTTTCACTTAGCCGTCCTCTTTATGAAGTAAAAAAGAGATTCCCAAGAATAATGCAATAACAACAGGTGTCCAAGCGGCAATAATTGGCGGAATATATCCAGCATTACCAAAAGCTTGAACGAGTACAGAAATAACATAAAGCATAAATCCAGCGATTACGCCACCAAGAATCAACGTTCTAGATTGCCCAAAACGCGTAAAATTTAAAGATACAGTTGCTGCAATGAGAGTCATTGCCACAAGCAATGCTGGTAAGGCAATCAAAGATTGTAAATACATATCAAAATTATTAGCAGAATAACCAAATGAACGTGCGATCATAATTTTTTTAGGCAATTGGTAAAATGGAATAGTTGCGGGATTCATTAAACGTTCCGTTAAAAATTCAGGTTTTAGATTAGTTTTTATTTTCAACTCGGTAAATTTTTCAGGAGGATGTCCTATTTTATAGATTGTGCCATTTGTTAAGAACCAAGCGCCATTGGTTAAGGTTGCTTTTGGGGTGTTAATCCAGTTTTTAACTGTTGCGTCATCTTTGTATTGTACAAAGGTTGCATCGAGAAGAGAAGGTCCTTGATCAATAATAAATTTAGCACCAATGGTTGTTCTGCCTAAATCTGTACGCTGTGTTAACCAGTGGATACGGGTATTATGAAGAGATGTTAGGATATTATTATTACGCCATTCAGTCATCATTTTTTCTGCTTGAGAAAACCCCCATGCAGCAAATGGATTAATGAGAAAAATTGATAATAATCCTAAAAGAAAAGCGCCCAAACAAGCCGGCATAAGAAATTGCCATGCAGAAACACCGATTGAGCGAGTAACTACAAGCTCAAGTTTTTTGTTAAGCGAGATAAGCGTTGCCATTGCAGAAAAGAGTGCAATAAAAGGGATAAGTTGTTGCATAATAAAAGGAATACGTAAAACAGAGAGGAGAAATGCATCTTTTGCTGTATAATGTGGAAGGGAAGCTAGCCTCCCAGAATTTTCTGTGAAATCGATTAAAAGAGCAAGGACCAAAATGCTCCCACAAAAATAACACGTTATTTTAAGGTAACGTATAAAAAAATAGCGTCCAAGTGTCCATCCAATCATGATATTTCATCCGGAGAATCTTGAGATTTTCGATGTTCAAATTTATTCACTACTTTTTGAAAAATGATTTGAAATACCTCGTTAAATTTTGCAGGGAGCCCAATTTTATGATTCGTTAAAAGTATAAAAAAGACAAATATACTTGTTCCTATGGGTGTAATATAAAGGAAAGGGATATATGCAAGGTCGTTTTTCGCTTTTTCGGCGAAAAAATATCCTATCCAATAGACCAGAAAAGAAAAAGCAATCGCTAAGAAGTTTGCTAAATAGCGTGCTTGTCGATGAGAGTGTACATTCCCTGTTGCTGCTAATGCAATAAGTGAAAAAACGATCGGATAGAGCCATTGCGTTAGTCGGCGGTGAAACTCAGCTTTATATTGGAGTGGTTTTCGTTGATAGTAGGGATCCTTTGGGTCAGGGTTTTGTAAATAAGAAAGAGACCGATCTTTTGGATAAAGAGTAGTTTTTTTATCACTGGGAATAAACTCCCCTAAGCTAAAGGTATATGCGCCAAATTGAACGATTGAAACGCTATTATTTTGATGGTTGACCCTTTCTATTTCACCGTTATTGAGGATTAAAAAACGACCATTTTGATTGTTTATAATGGAGGCTTTTGTTGCATAATAAAAAAGATCCATTTTAGGGTCACGCTGGTCGGCAATAAAAAGACGTTCAAGTGTTCCGTTTGGATTCCGTTCCCCAATTTCTATGTAAAGGTTATTGGCAAGTTTTTGAAAGCTTCCTTCACTAATGAACAGATTAATAAGATCAAAATGAGCACTCGCTAGCATTTGTCGCATATGAAGACGCGCTTGAGGAACAATAAAATTAGAGATAGAAAAGGAGATACATGATGCAACAATAGCAAGAAGGAGAATAGGTTTCCAAACAGTACTTTTAGGAAAACCAGAGGCATTGATGACAGCAAGTTCTGAGTCTTGATTCATTGCTGAAAGGATAGTTGTAACTGCGATCACTAATGCAAATGGAATGACAAGAAAAATAACAGAAGGAACCAATGAGAGTGAAAATTGCAAGACTGTAAGGAATGTTTGTTTACTTGTTGTGAGAAAGTTTATCCGTGCAAGAATTTGCACCGTCCAACTAACGCCCACTGCTGCAATCATGACAGAACTAAACAAAACAAAGACACGTCTTAGGATGTAGAACTCAATAATACACATAAATTGGGAAACACCCTCAGTCTTTAATTCGATAGAAAATACTTTTACCGCTTTCGGTTAAAATGTAATAAAATTAAAAAAACACCCTTTTAGAGATTGGACATTTTTAGCAAAAAAATAATATAAAATTGCTCGTTAAATTCCCTTTATTTTTTTTCACACATTATATTTTATTTTCCGCGATAGTCTACAAAAATTCCAAAGAATAGCTTAATTTTTTTATTAACCTTGAAAATAAAAAAATTATCTTTAAAGGAGTCTTTTAAAGTCACAAATAAAAAGATAATGACTTCAATCAAAAATGCACCTCAATCGAAAAAGAGGTTTATATCTTGAACCGTTTCCTTTTATATAAGGGATATAGAAGTTTTTCTAAAAAAGGTGTTCGCGTTATTTATTAAAGAGTGATGAGGGTTTAAGAGGTTGGATATTTTATTCTATCATTTGACGCAGTCAACGCTGAAAGATATTTTACCAACGCTTGTGGAGCGGGCGTTGGTCCGTTTTGGTAAGGTAACCATACAATGTGTGAGTAAAGAACAATGCGATTCTATAGATATGCATTTATGGGTTTATGCAGATGAATCATTTATTGGACATGGAACTGAGTGTGATCAATATTCAAACTTTCAGCCTGTATTTTTAACGACAGGACAAGAAAATCCCAATGATTCAAAGATTCGTTTTCTCATAGAGGGAGCTGTTTGTTCGGATATTGATGCTTATCAACGTCTTGTTGTGTTATTTGATGGTAAAAATGATGAGCAGTTGAATCTTGCTCGAGCACAGTGGAAAAAATATAAAATGGAAAATCATAATTTAACATATTGGCAACAGAGCAAAGATTGTCGTTGGGAAAAACAGATTTAATGCGTCTCGTATCTTTTATTCTGGTTTTTATAGGATTGGTAGGAATCGTAAATCCAACACTTTTTATTGCGGAAGGATCAGGGGGAGGGCGTTGGGTTTTTGTTGTGATTTTTCTTTTAGGCATGCTAAAGATATGGTCTATAATAAAAAAATGAAACGGCATAATGATGATTATTGATCGAATTTTGCTTGTTTTATGGGCTGTGATGTTGGCTTTTTTTTGCATTTCGTGGTTAGGGACAACGCATATTCTATCAGAAATGTTTGCTGTTGCTGATATGAGCAATGTTGCGGATTTTTTATTTTTCTTTTTAAGTGCATTTTTTGCAGGAATATTGTGGTGGAGTATACCGCAACCTATGTCTTTAAAAATGAGACTGGCAGCATTTTTTCTACCAGTCTTTATTTTATTTTTTGTTATTACATTTTAGTTGGATATTTCATCATCTGTAAATCCGACAAAGCAAATCAGTGAAACAAAAGAAGCAAAAAGCAAATAATAGCCGATATAAGACGTATCAAAATGTTGCACTAAATATTCCGCAATGTAAGGTGCAAGAGAGGCTCCTACGATACCGGATAAGTTAAAAGTAATGGAAGAGCCTGTGTATCGAATGGCTGTTGGGTATGGTGAAGCCAAAACAGCACCAAGAGGACTGTATACCATTCCCATGATAGACAAACCAATGACAGACATTGCAAGGACTCCTAAAACTCCAGAATTTAAGAAATAAGGAATTGCAAAAGAATAGATACCGGTGATGATTGTAACCCAAATCATCAAAGTTCTCCGTCTAATACGATCAGAGAGTTTTCCAGTAATGATCGTAAAAATTCCACAGAAAATAGCACCGACAATTTCGACTTGAAGAGCTTGATAATATGACAACTGCAGATGATTTGTTGAATAGCTTAGTAAATATGCAGTAACCAAGTAAAACAAAACAAATGTTCCCATGCCAGAAAATATTCCAAGAAATAAGATTCGTGGACATTTTAAAAAGACATCGATGATAGGAACTTTGACACGTTCTTTATTTTCAAGATTTTTTTTGAATTGAACAGTTTCATTGATTGAAAGACGAACCCATAATCCTATAATCATGAAAACAATTGAAGCAATGAAAGGGATGCGCCATCCCCAAGCGACAAGTGCATCATGATCGAGAAAGTATAACAGACCTAAATAAACAGCAATGGATAAAAACAAACCGATAGGAACGCCTAATTGGGGGAACATTGCGTACCAGCCTCGCTTTTCTGGAGGGGCATTTTCTGTTGCGAGCAAAACAGCTCCTCCCCATTCTCCTCCTAATCCCATTCCTTGTCCAATACGGCACAAGGTTAAGAGGAAGGGGGCAAACCATCCAGCGGTTTCATACGTAGGAAGAAAACCAATAATGACGGTTGAAAGGCCCATTGTGAGAAGAGAGGCTATAAGTGTCGCTTTTCTTCCAACTTTATCTCCAAAATGTCCAAAGACAATTGATCCAAAGGGCCGAGAAAAAAAGGCTGCTCCAAAGATCAGGAAAGATTGTAAAATGGCAACCTGATCATTTTGTGTTGGAAAAAATACATAAGGAAATATGAGCGCTGCAGCAGTGGCAAAGACATAGAAATCAAAGAATTCAATTGTTGGGCCAATAAGGCTTGCAAACAAAATGCGACGAGGGGAATTTCTGTTGTTTGTACCTTGCATTTCTAAGTTTATAGACATGAATAGAATGTCCCTTTCAATATATGACAAATCAAATATGAATTAACCAACTATAATTATAAAAATTTCAAATCAGTGTCGAGTCGATATTATGATGTTTCTTAATATATTTGAACAATGCTGACGGACTGATGGACATCAATAAGTATTTTTGATTATCAACATTGAATAAAATAAAGAAACTATTTTAAATGCTGAGAAATAAAAATACGGTCTCATAAAGGCTTTCTTCATTCACAGTGCTATTTCCTTTAAAATTTAAGGCCATTTTTATCTATTGAGGATCAATCTTATTCACAGAATTAGTGTTTAGTGTTTTAAAAATATTAAATTTTTTTTATGAATATAATTACAACACTTTTAAAGTGTATGCTTTAAAAATAAATCTTTTGGTTGTGCATACATTTTAAAACACATTGTGTACATTTTATCTGTCAGAGCTTAATCATCGACTGCTTGATTATCTTAAAAAAAAATAGAAGGTTGAGCCATTACAGAATGTTGTTTTGGTCTATGCACTGTTTTCTAAATGGGGGGATTAAAATTTGGAATGATGGAGTGTGGATAATGCAACGCAAATTGAAATTAAGTTTTTATGCGTTAATGACCAGTAGTTTTTTTATCAAGATTGCAAATGCAGATGGCGTAGCGACATTAAAAGAAAAGCTATTAACACCAGTAGCTATCAATGAACATCTAGAAGAGACAAGAAAATTATTATCAAAAGTGAGGGGATTAAAAGAAAAGACAGGGGGGGCAAAAATGATAGTGCATGAAAAGACAATAGAAGAAAGTAAGCTTTCAGAGGAGGAAAGGAAGGGGGAAGAAAATCTGTTTTTTGAAGTCCTTACAAGTTCAATAATAAGCGATGATGCTACGATCTATATTACCAATCGTGACTCTGAAAGATCTAAAATAAATAGCTTTAGCTATGAAGATGCAGGCTATTCTATCAATAATACGGTTCGAGAGGGGGGGAAACTCTACATTGATGCGGCCAGTGTTAGTCGGGATACAACAATTGAGCATGGTGGGATTGAGTTTGTCCAAAGCTTAAGTACTTCCGAATATGCTTTTGTTAAAAAAGGGGGGCAACAAATTATTGAAAGTGGCGCAAATGCTGAAGGGACTAAAATCCATGGAGGTGAGCAGATTATTGTGGGTAAGGGAGTCCTTGGAGATGGCTTGTTGCGTAAAGATAAGGAAAGTAGTGCTTATGGCGCTGAAATTTATGCAGCAGATGGAATGCCAGGACTACAAAGTGTCTATAGTGGGGGGATAGCTGTTGACACAAGGGTTATGAAAGGGGGTGTTCAAAATCTTGATGGTCAAGAGAATTTTAATAACAGCTTTTCAGAAGATTCTGATGCAGTCGATACAGAGGATGAAGGCTTTACAATCAATGAGGGAGCTTTTGCACTAAATACCGAACTTTTTAAAAATGGGGCGCAGAATATTTTTGCAGGAGGGAATGCGAGCGAAGTTACTTTATACGATAGAGCGATTCAGAAGATATATGATGCTGGATACGCGGATGATTTAACAATTAATCATCAAGCACGATCGTGGGTTTTTGCTGGTGCAATATTAGATAAGAATATAAATATTCATGATTTTGGCAGCCTCTATCTTTATGCTGGAAATGGTGAAGCTGTTACGGAAGTAGAAAATCTTAATTTAAACGGAGAAGATACCAAACTCTACATTATTGCTTCTGAAGATAATAGCAAAAAACCTCAGGTTAATATCCAGAATTTAAAAGGAAATGGAAGAGTTATTTTTACCTCTTTAGGGGCTCATAAGCATTACTCTGAGCTTAATATTGATGATCTTTCAGGTTCTTTCCATTTCGATTTTAATGTTAACTTTGCCAAGAACCTTAACGATTATCTTGTCATTAAAGAAAGAAGCTCTGGTTCTCACACAATAAGCATGGCTGATTCTGGACGTGAAATTATAAATTCTTCTCACAAAAAGCTTAAATTAATTTCTGATCACAGTGGAAATGCTCATTTTACTCTGACAAATATTTTTGGTGAAAAAATCGAAACGATTGATGCCGGAACCTATAGATATCATTTGAAACATAGAAACAATAAAGGCACTGGTAAAACTTGGTATTTAGATGCAAATTATGCTCTTGATAAGACAAATACCTCTTTGTTTTCTGATTTTAGCTTACAGTCATCTACTTCTTCATTACCGGATGAACTTACAGAATTGACTATTGAAAAGGGAATGATTGTTACGATTACGGATCCTAGCTTTGACATGAGCAGCGAAAAAGTTGAGAGCAATGGAGAAACTTCAATTAGTAATACAGTTAAAGATGGTGGAACGCTCTCTGTTTATAACGGTGGTTTTAGTTTGTATACGACAATTCAAAGAGGCGGGATTGAGCTTATTAAAAGGCAAGGTCTTTCACAAGATAGTATCGTCAAGAAAGGAGGAAAACAAAAGGTTGAGGAGGGGGGAAAAGCTGAAGGGGTTAAAATTTCCGGTGGTGAGCAGTTTGTTTCAGGAAGTTTTGATGTCAAAGGGGAGATGGTAAGAAGTAGCGCTTATGACACTATCATTTCTGGTAAAAACGGGGTGAGAGGATATCAGAATGTGTACGATGCTGGAGAAGTTTTTAATACAAAGATTAAGGCAGGAGGGGTACAAAATCTTTATGTAGAAGGAGATCTCGATGATTATAGCAGTTTTGCATCTAATACAGAGGTCTTTTCTGGTGGAGAGCAACACGTTTTAGCGGGGGGAATAGCTCTTGGTGTTCTTTTACAAGGGAATGCTTTTCAGAAAATAGATTTAGGGGGCTATGTAAAAGATTTAATCATTAAGAATCAAGCACAATCATGGTTACATCCTGGTGCAACATTAGAGGGAAGCACTATGATTCATGATTCTGGGCGAATTTATCTTTATGCTGGCGCTAAGCGATCTCGTACTGAAGTCGAAAAAATTGTTTTAAATGGCAGAGATACAAGATTGTACGCTATCGCTTCTGATATGGACAATGAAAGTTCTTTAATTGAGAACTTAAGTGGTAATGGACGTGTTATTTTTACTTCTACGGTATTGAATCCACATTACTCTAAACTTGAGGTCGGTAATCTTTCAGGGAAATTACATTTTAGATTGAACACCAATTTTGAGGAGCAGCGCGGTGATTATCTCCTTATCAAAAAGGGGGAAGGAGATCACACAATAAGCGTGATTGATTATGGTATTGAAATTGCCGATTCTTCTCTACAAAACCAGAATTTAGTTTTAGAGCTTGATTTAATTCATGAACAAAGCGGAAATGCGCATTTTACTCTGACAGATTTTTCTGGTGAAAAGGCTAGTACAATTGATGGTGGAGCCTATATGTATACTCTAAAGACGAAAGATCATAACGGTGGAAAGACTTGGTATTTAGCGCCGTTGGAAACAACTTCTACTTCTGTAACTCCTTCATCTCATACGGCTATAGAGAAATTTCCTGAAAAAGAAGAAAATATCACACCGTCACAAGATGTTAATATTAATTTTGATCCATATTCTGATGTCATTAATTTCAGTATTCGTGAAGGAGGAGGCATTTTACAAAGCTTTTTGCTTGATGATGACAGGGTAGTTTATATCTCTGATGATGGAGAGCAAGGTGCGCTTAAGCAATCCATGAACGCTACAGTTGCAGGATCTGGAACACTTTATGTTGAAACAGGTGGTTTCAGTGAAAATACAACAGTTGAACGTGGTGGTTCTGAGCTTATTGGAGAACAGGGAATTTCAAGTTCTACGATTATTTACGATGGCGGGCAACAAAAGGTAGAAGGAGGAGGAACAGCATTGCAGACTACAATTTACGGTGGTGATCAGCTGATTTGGGGAGATAGTTACGAGAACGGTGGGATTGTTGGAAGCAGTGCCTATGATACGATAATTTATGGTCAAGGGGACACACCCGGACAGCAGAATGTGTATGATGATGGAATGGCAGTGGGAACAAAAGTGATGAGTGGAGGAATACAAACTCTTGCTAAATGGTTTCCCGATGATGATAACTTTGCAGAAAAAGCCGGTGGTTTAGCCATAAAGACTGAGGTTTTTGCGGGTGGTGTACAGAGGGTATTAGCAGGGGGTGAAGCAAATGCAGTAATTTTACGCACTGGTGGTGCTCAAGAAGTCCATGCTGAGAGCATTGTAAAAAATCTGACAATTGAAGAGAGAGCCAATTCATGGGTCTTTGCTGGTGCGATATTAGGAGGAGAAATAGCGGTTCAGGATTTTGGTGGACTCCACCTTTATGCTGGAGATGATCATCAACAAACTAAAGCAGAAAATATCAATCTAAATGGAGAAGAAGCTCAATTATACTCCATTTCTCGTGAATTTGACGACAAAAGTACACACATTAAGCAGTTAAGTGGTGTAGGAAAAGTCATTTTTACCTCTTCTGAAGATGATTTGTATTACTCCAAGCTTTATGTTGATAATCTTTCGGGGAGTCTCCATTTCGATTTTAATGTCAGTCTTGCAGAAGGAAAAGGTGATTACCTTTTTATTGAGAATGGGAGTGGTTCTCACACAATAAATGTCGTAGATTCTGGTATTGAAATTGCTGATCCTTTTTCAACAGAACTTGATTTAATTTTGGATCAAAGTGGCGGCGCATCTTTTACCTTACAAAGTTTTTCTGGTGCAAAAATTGGAATGGTTGATGGTGGAACTTATACCTATGGCTTAAAACACAAAAATATTGAGGATGAAGAGGGGAAAATTTGGTATTTGACCGCAGTTTACATGGATAGTACGCCAAGAGAGAAACGGAGGAGAAGCCGATCTGCACGGCATTTAAGTCAAAATCAACCGGTTTCTTCTCTTTCAACTCTGACCAATACACAAGAGCATACGATTAAATTGCCACGTCAAAAAGAAAACCGCCACAAATTGAGTCAAAAATCCTCAACTTCTGTTTCTTCAATCGTTTCAACTCTGGGCAGTCAAATGATTAAAGGAGCACTTCCACATTCTCTTTCTTCTGACACACCACAGGCTGCTGTTTCAGTCTCTTCTCAGTCTTTAGCAGATCAGATGACTTTGCGTCCAAGTAATCAGCAACAACCTTCTCCACAATTGGGTGAGACGCTTTCAGGTTCTCAGTTTTTAACCACGCCTTCTACAGATGCAGTATTGTCTATGTCTGTAGCTCCAGTAATGATATTTCACAATGAAATGCAAAGCGTACGTGCGGGAAGAGGAATTCTAGATAAAAATAAAAGGAATACGGCTTTATGGGGCTATGCAATTAAAGCAAAAGAGAGCATTGCGACAGAGCATATAGATTTTAAGCTCGATCAGACAGGGATTGTGTTAGGGATCAATGGCTTAAGCGAGTGGGCAAATGGAGAGTTTTATATAGGTGGTTTTGGCAGTTATGATCATGCTCGTGTTGCACATACTCGGGGTGGTACCAGTGGTATCAATAGTTATGGCATTGGGGCTTATGTCACGTATGTGGATCATAGTGGATGGTATCTGGATGCTCTTTTAAAATACAATCATTATCAAAATAGTCTGAAGGCAGTTTCCACGAATGGTTTAGGGATTGAAGGAAGTTATAAGCAATGGGCGGTGGGAACCTCCTTTGAAGCAGGTTATCGACTTCAGACGTCCAAGAGCAGTTGGTTGCAGCCTTATGGACAATTTACTTGGTTGCAGGTTGAGGGAAAAGAAATCAAGTTATCGAATGACATGAGAGGTGATGTACGTCCCTTTACGTCACTGCGCAGTGAGGTTGGGTTATCTTTAGGGTATGAATTTGGCTCTGGCATGGCGACTTCCTCACAGGCGTATATTACAGCAGCATGGTTGTGTGAGAATAAAGATGACAATCAAACACTGATTAATGAACACCATTCATTTACCACGGATTTATCCGGTAATGCGGGTAAATTAGGCATAGGTTTAAGTAGTTTTGTGAGTGAGCAGTTGAAGTTATATGGTGAGGCTCATTATGTTAAAGGGCGTAAGACAAAACAATCCCTTCAAGGCATTTTAGGAATACGCTATAGTTTCTAATTATAAGAGTATAGTTATCTTTCAAATGTATAATTGTTTTTAAAAGTCTCAAATAAAGCATAAACAATTTTTCAGAGCGTGCAGACTCGCTTTTCATGACAGATTGTATACCATTTTTTATATTATAGTTTATGATGTGTTACTTTTTTATTTGGTGAAAAAACTTTGAAGAAGTCCAAGAATTTCCTTATATTCTCGATCAAAAACACATCGAAAAGATTATAAAGAATAGTTCTTTGAACGAAATGATGAGGATACTTAGAAGAATTATTACAATCTAAGGTTGAAAATATATTTTGTAGAGCTAGTTACGTTTGGTGTCTATGCAGGCGTAAAGAGGGGGGAGGATATGGCTACACAATATAAATGGAAACGCAATTTTTGGGCACTCTTGTTGAGCAGCTGTTTTGTACAGGTAGCTGCCGCAAATGAGGGGGGGATACCGCTTTTTTGTCAATCTTCAAGTAATGGAAATGGTCAAGTATTTCACGATCAATATAATGAAGATATGAAAACAGGAAGATGCATCCTTGGAGCATCGAATGATTTCATTATAAGAAGACACAATGAATTAGGCTTTTTTAAAAAGCCTAGGAATTTTACTCTTGTTAAGGGTGCTAGAATATTTGCGAGCCAGAAGGGGCTTGATAGCAATCGTCGCGACTATGTTGGAGATAATGCGCGAGCACAAAATACTGCGTTTCTTAAAAAACCTGAGCTTATCTTCATTAAAGATGGGGCACGACTTGAAAATTATGTCCTTGATAATGAGGGTAAAGCATACATTTCAAATGATGGTGAGATTGATAGTCCAGGGCGGTCTATCGATAACACAGTAAAGAATGGTGCGGAGCTTTATGTATATGCAGGAGGCCTCAGTGAGAATAGTAAAATTGAACATGGTGGAATTGAGAATGTTCAGGCTTTAAAGGGAAAACAAGGATTTTCGAAAAATGCTGTCGTTAAAGAAGGCGGACAGCAAAGTGTTGGAAATGGAGGAAAAGTAGAGGGGACTAAAATTTATGGTGGGGAGCAGCTTGTTTTCGGGGAGGGGGATGTTGGAGGAGAGATTAAAGGGAGTAGCGCTTCTCATACAGTCATTTATGGACAAGAGGAAACATTAGGTCAACAAAAAGTATATGACGGGGGTAAAGTTTGGAATACAAAAGTTATGCAAGGGGGCATCCAAGAGGTTGGAAAAAAGTCTGAAGATGCAAAGAATGGTGGTTTTGCATTTGATACAGAAGTTTTTTCTGGTGGCAAACAGCGTATCTTAAAAGGCGGTCAGGCCATTGGAGTCACTTTAAATGAGAGCGCTATGCAGGAAATATATACGGGTGGATCTGTAAAAAATCTAACAATGAATGATGAGACAAAATCATGGGTACATGCTGGAGCGACATTAGAAGGCAAGACACAAGTAAATCATTTTGGGCAGCTTCATCTTTATGCTGGGAATGAACAACATCGCACCACAGTAGAAGATATTCTTTTAAATGGAAAAGAGACAAAACTGTATTCACTCACGGATGAGTCTGATGGAAAAAGCTCTTTGATACAAAAATTAAGTGGTGAGGGGAGTGTTATTTTTGCATTTACGGGTTCTGATCCCTATTATTCTCAGCTTCATGTGAATAATCTTTCAGGAAGTTTACATTTCTCATTGAATACCACGCTTGCCCAAAACCGTGGAGATTATCTCTTCGTTGAGAAAGGCGCAGGGAAGCATACGATAAGTGTTGCTGATTCTGGCGTTGAAATCACAGATCCTTTTTCAAATAAGCGTGATTTAATTACTGATCAAAGTGGTGGAGCGCATTTTACGCTGACAGATCTTAAGGGAGAAAACATTAACGCCCTTGATGGTGGAACTTATATGTATGGACTGAAAGAAAGAAAGGATGAAAATGGAAAAGTTTGGTTTTTATCGGCAGATCGCCTTAGTGGACCAGAAAACTCTATTCCAGATCCTACAAATCCATTTATTCCTGGTGGAACATTAACCACTCCCTCTACGGATGCAGTATTAACGTTGTCTGTAGTCCCTGGACTTATTTTTAACAATGAATTGCAAATTGTACGGAATGGTAGAAAAATTTGGAACAGAAATAGGAAAGATATCGAGTTATGGACTTATGGAATTAAGAGCAGAGAACGTATTGCGACAGGCCACACACACTTTAAGCTTGGGCAGACAGGTTTAGTCTTTGGTGCTGATCAGTTGAATGAATTAAGGCATGGAGAGTTATATATTGGTGGCTTCGGCAGTTATGATCAAGCACGTGTTTCTCATGCACGAGGGGGGAGGAGTGATGTAAGCTCTTATAGCATTGGAACTTACGCAACTTATTTTGATCATCGTGGATGGTATATGGATGGTGTTTTGAAATATAATTATTATCAAGATAATTTGAAAGCCATATCAACGAATGGTTTAGCAATACAAAGTCATTACAATCAGTGGGCGATAGGTGGATCATTTGAGATTGGTTGTTATTTTGAACCAGCTCAAAATACTTGGATGCAGCCTTATATCAAGTTAACAGGTTTACAGGTGGAAGGTAAAAAAATAAAACTTTCCAATGGAATGATCGGTGATCTAAGTCCATTGATCTCATTCCGTAGTGAAGTTGGATTGACGGCAGGACATGAATTTTTTGTGAATTCAGAAACTTCATTAACAGCTTATATAATGGCAGCTTGGTTGCGTGAGAATATAAATAATAATCACGCGATAATTAATAACCAGCATAAATTTATCACAGACTTATCGGGTAGTGCGGGTAAATTGGGAATTGGTTTAAACAGTTCGGTCAATGATAACCTAACACTTTATGCGGAAGCATATTATCTAAAAGGACATAAGATTAAAAATGCTCTTCAAGGTATTTTAGGATTACGCTATAGTTTCTAAATACACCTTTACACAACTGACTAAGTTTACAAGCTTAAACAGATAACACTTTACGATGTCTTTTTGAGAGTATAGAGACCTTTTCAAACAGTAAGGATGCCTTTATACTCTCTTTTGAAGCAAGGTATTAATTAAGAGTGTTCATTTTTTTGTATGTTGAATGAGAGTCTTGAATATTGTAGGATTTTCTCATTCTAAATCTACTCCATTTTGATCAATCAAAATCACTTTCTTGCACGTCATAAGGTGGGGAAGAACCGTGTGGAGCAAAATTGTACAAGAAAGGACTAAAAATGCTTCTGATAAATCACTTTAAGAGCTAAGAACTATCGCAACGTTTTAGAGCTGGTAAAGTGTTTGAAGGAGCCGACTCCATAGTGTAAAAATGGTAGTGTTCAATGGATTTTTAGCAATTATGCTATTCATTGTCGGCGTCTGGAAAATATAGGCTTAGCATATTAAGAGATGTTTCTTTCAAACAAGCGCATGAGCATCCCAATGACGTTCTCTTTTACGTGAGGGGTGGTGATCCCGTTAAAGGGCACGGGCATTTTTTCATCCATAATTTCAAATACAAACCTGAAAATTATTCTTTTAATTCAAATAAACAATTTAAATTTTTTAGTTTTTCTGCTTTCAGTTAGCGTTTTTTAGTGGTTTATAAACACAACTAAAAATTGTTTAAATTAAAAAATACACTAAAAAATTGCATTTAGACATAAATAAAACACATTATGATACAATCTAAAACGAGCTACCTGCGTAGCCGCGGGATATTTGTCTAAATAATTGAGAGTGGAGTGTGGATAATGCGATATAAATACAAGTTAAGTTTTTCAGTATTGATGATCAGTAGTTGTCTTGCACAATCTGCAAGTGCAATTGCGAAAAAGAGTGAAGAGCTAGAAAGATTAGAAACTATGACACCTGGAGGAACTGTACCAAAAGGTTCAGCACTAATTAGTCGTACTGTCAGCAATAAGGTTACAATCGAAGATGGGGGTGTTGAAATTGTTGAAAATGGAGCAACTTCCGTGGGATCCACTATTAAAAATGGAGGGATGCAGATAGTTGTGCGCGGAGGGAATGCTTTTGAAGCTAAAATTCTTGGAGGTCAGCAGTTTGTTCATGAAGAGCCAAATATTGATCTTACAAGTGTGGTTAGAAGAAGCAGTGCATATAATACTAGCGTTTCTGGCGAGGGGGGAGCGGTAGGACAGCAGAATGTGTATGATGGTGCATGGGCTTTGAATACGAAAGTAGGAAATAACGGAGAACAAAATCTTTATGCGGGAGAGAGAAAAGAGGGGGGAAGAGCAATGGATACAGAGGTCTCAGGAAATGGTAGACAGCATGTCTTAGCACTAGGAGAATCTTTGTCTACTACTTTGAAGGATCATGCTACTCAGGTAGTATATCCTGGAGGGTTTGTAGATACTTTAACAATTATGGATTATGCCCAATCGTGGCTCCACGCTAATGCACAAGAAGTTGTTGGAGAAATAAGGGTCAATAATCACGGAGAACTTTATTTGTTTGCTGGTGATAGGACAAACCACACTCATAAGAAAAAGATTCCTATAGAGGGACGACCTGTGGAAACAATATTTGATGTTGGTGAACGGAATATAGGAGAAAAACCTCAGATTAAAATTGAAGATTTAGGGGGACAAGATGGAACTGTTATTTTTACTTCTATTCCGTATGATCCACGTCATATTTCACTTCATGTTGAGAAACTTTCAGGAAATTTGCATTTTCGATTCAATATTAGTGCTACATGGGATGCGAGTGATTACTTGTTGATTGATGAGGGAGCTGGTAATCACAAAATAAATGTTGCCGATTCTGGTCGTGAAATTACAAGTCCTCTCTCACAAAGGAATAGTTTTGTTACTGAGATTCCATTAATTACCGATAGAGGACCAGATGGAGGAGCTAATTTTACTCTGGCAGATCTTTCAGGAAAGGACATTACAGCTGTTGATGGTGGGACATATCAGTATGTTTTGGAGAAGAGAGGTAGATGTGCTAATTCTAGTGGTAGTTCCACAACTTGGTATTTAGCTAGAGCTTCTGGAGATACGGAACGTTCTAATTCTGAGGTACAGTGTGTCAACAAGAAAATGAAGGTTCCTGTTGCATTGTCTGCTGATATGGGAACACAGTCTAAACAAGGTGATTCTTCAGGAGGGAAAAAGGCTGGTCGTCGTCCCCCTAAAAAAGAGCAACCCCAGAAACGGCCTCCACGTCATTTAAGAGAAGCACAAAATGTCTCTAGTGTTTCGATATCTTCTTCTCAAGAAAATCAGACGCATGTGGTATTGCCTCCATCATCTCCACATTCTCTTTCTTCTGACACACCACAGGCTGCTGTTTCAGTCTCTTCTCAGTCTTTAGCAGATGAGATGACTTTGCGTCCAAGTAATCAGAAACAACCTTCTCCACAATTGAGTGAGAAGCTTTCAGGTTCTCAGTTTTTAACCACGCCTTCTACAGATGCAGTATTGTCTATGTCTGTAGCTCCAGCAATGATATTTCACAATGAAATACAAAGCGTACGTGCGGGAAGAGGAGTTCTAGATAAAAATAAAAGGAATACGGCTTTATGGGGCTATGCAATTAAAGCAAAAGAGAGCATTGCGACAGAGCATATAGATTTTAAGCTCGATCAGACAGGGATTGTGTTAGGGATCAATGGCTTAAGCGAGTGGGCAAATGGAGAGTTTTATATAGGTGGTTTTGGCAGTTATGATCATGCTCGTGTTGCACATACTCGGGGTGGTACCAGTGGTATCAATAGTTATGGCATTGGGGCTTATGTCACGTATGTGGATCATAGTGGATGGTATCTGGATGCTCTTTTAAAATACAATCATTATCAAAATAGTCTGAAGGCAGTTTCCACGAATGGTTTAGGGATTGAAGGAAGTTATAAGCAATGGGCGGTGGGAACCTCCTTTGAAGCAGGTTATCGACTTCAGACGTCCAAGAGCAGTTGGTTGCAGCCTTATGGACAATTTACTTGGTTGCAGGTTGAGGGAAAAGAAATCAAGTTATCGAATGACATGAGAGGTGATGTACGTCCCTTTACGTCACTGCGCAGTGAGGTTGGGTTATCTTTAGGGTATGAATTTGGCTCTGGCATGGCGACTTCCTCACAGGCGTATATTACAGCAGCATGGTTGCGTGAGAATAAAGATGACAATCAAACACTGATTAATGAACACCATTCATTTACCACGGATTTATC